>CAYTOU010000075.1:0-9846 GCA_964439295.1 uncultured Oscillospiraceae bacterium | reverse complement strand
AGATGGCGGAAAAGCCGCCGAAATTGCAGCTTAAGGAATTTTAGAAACACACTCTCAAACGCAGTAGGGCGAGCATTGCGTGAATGGGCAGATGTTCACCGTGATACAAATACAGTTGCTTTTTAATTTGCACTCCCGGCGCGATGGCGCTATAATTAATGCATGGGCGAGAGGAGCGAATGTGCATTGATGATATCGACAAAGGGACGGTATGCGTTGCGCGTTATGATAGATATTGCCGAAAACGGCGGCGATAAGTACCTGCCGCTGCGCGACGTGGCCGAGCGGCAGAATATATCGGAAAAGTATCTGGAGAGCATTGTCGTGCTGCTCTCGCGTGCGGGTTATCTGGAAGGTCTGCGCGGTAAAGGCGGCGGCTATAGGCTTACGCGCGCTCCACGCGAATATACGGTGGGCAGTATACTCAGACTGACAGAGGGCGATCTTGCGCCGGTTGCATGCTTAAGCGGTCAAGATATAAAGTGCGTGCGCTCGGGCAGCTGTCGTACATTGCCCATGTGGCGTAAATTCTATGAAATGACAAACGCCTTCTTCGATAGCGTTACATTAGAAGACCTGATGTGGCCGGAAAATAGCGGCGATGACTACGTGATCTGATATTGTTGCGCTATATATGCGATACGACGCTATATAGCACCGCGTGTTAACATTGCGAAAACCGCAAATTCGAATGTTGACTTGGAGTCGGCTTTAAGGTTTATCATTTGTATAGAGATTTGCAAATGGCGTACGGGACAAAGACCGTCCTATAACTATGTCGACGCCGATTTGAATTTGAAAACCGGGAGGTATAAGCATTTATGACAATTGCTGAAGTGGCAAATAAGTATGGGCTTACGCCGGATACACTCAGGTATTACGAACGCGTGGGGCTTGTGCCGGCGGTTAAGCGTTCTGCCGGTGGCATACGTAACTATTCCGAATCGGATTGCCGCTGGGTGGAATACATACGTTGCATGCGCTCGGCAGGCGTATCCATCGAGACGCTTGCGGAATATGTCAAACTCTTCCAGCAGGGCGCGGCAACTATTCCCGCGCGTAAACAGCTGCTGCTTGAACAGCGTAAGCAAATTGCTGAGCGCATAGATGAGCTTAATGCCGTGCTGAATCGCCTGGATTGGAAGCTGGACGGATACGAGGATAGAATGCTTAAGTACGAAGAAAGCCTGAGCATGCATACCGAAAGTGACGACAATAAGTAAACGCATATACAAAACGCCCGAATCGATTCTCATGTCGGTTCGGGCGTTTTTGTAGGTTAGGGG
Source organism: uncultured Oscillospiraceae bacterium (assembly GCA_964439295.1). GTDB lineage: Bacteria > Bacillota > Clostridia > Christensenellales > Aristaeellaceae > Fimadaptatus. Next base: position 8,560 of record CAYTOU010000075.1, on the reverse strand, counting down.
AGTGTGAGCCGATTATCACGCCTTCAGATTAAGGCCTTTAAGTATGTTCTTGCGCATTTTGGGATTAAGCTTGCGCTGCAAAGGCTTAATGAGCGCGATGAATATACAGATCATGCCAAAGTATATCAGCGCAGTCGTAATCAGCGGGAAAAAGGCTTGATAAGTCCTGCTGCGCACGATGTCCGATACCTTTGTCAGGTCGGTAATGGCTATATAGCCGACGATTGACGTGGCTTTTAGCAGCGACACAAATTCGCCCTGGTATAGGTCGAATATACGCTGTGCAGCCTGCGGGAATACTATGCGGCGGAAAATCGCGGACGGCATGAAACCGAGTGCAGCCGCCGCCTCGATCTGTCCCTTGTCCACGGCATCATATCCGGTTTTAAACACGCCGGCAAGCGATGCACCCGTTTCAAGTCCGAATCCGATTATTGCGACCGCGATTCCGGAAATATCCACGCCGCGAAACACTATGTAATATAGAATCATCAGCCATACAAGTATGGGTATGCCGGTCACGATTTTGATATAAGCCGATGAAGCTTTTCGGCATAGCGTCTTTTTCGAACATAGCATCAGGCATAGTCCGAGTCCTACAATGGTGCCCAACACATAGGCAAGCACACTGATTAGTGCGGTAACGCAGATTCCCTCTATAAACAGCTTCCAGCGCCCTTCGGTTACGAATGTCCCGACAAAGCCATCCTTAAGCTTTTCAATCCAGCTGTCCGAGCTTACAGCGCCCTCTACCGCCCGCAACATTACGATGTTTTCGTCATAGTACACATCGGTGAATAATAGCTGCTCCGCGCGCTCTTCTGTATTGACTAGCGATGTTGTAATGTCTGCCTTGCCAGAAGCGACTGCGGACAGTGTGGCGGAGAATGCCATATCCTGAAATTCCACTTGCATGCCCAGTTCATAGGCGATCCGCTCAATTATCTCCGCATCGAACCCGGCAACTTCGCCGTTGTATATAAAGCCCAACGGCTCAATGGTTGCACACATCGCAACGGTCAGCACCGGTCCGTCCGTGCACTTGGGAATGTCTTCCGTCGAATAGTCGCCGTATGCCCATTTGTTATAGACAGCCTTTAGCGTGCCATCCTCATGGAATTTCGCGATCACCTCATTAATTGCATCACAAAGCTCTGTATCATCTTTTGACAATGCAAATGAGTCGTGGTCGACGTGATAAGGCTCAGTACAGTACTGATAGCCATCCTGCTGATTTACAAGCAGCATGGCCTGCGCCTCGGATACCAACGCGTAGTCGATCTTGCCCGCGCTTAATGCGGCCACGGCATCGGGCAGCGCCGGAAAATCCAGTATCTCGGAATCTGTGAATTCCTCGCGCACAAGCTGCTCGGAAAGAGAACCACTGAGTACGCCTATCTTGGAGTTTGAAAGCTGTTGGCTTATTTCCGAATCGGTCAACGTGAATGTCTTATCAGCCAAAGACTGGTAGCGATCCTTCCTGACGACTATCGCAGCATCATTTTGGAGATAGACATCGGAAAACAGCATCTCTTTTTTGCGCTCTTCGGTTATGCTAAGGGCGCTTATTATCACATCGCCTTTTCCGGAAGTCAGAGCAGGAATAAGTGAGCCGAAGCCCATCGTCTGCACACTGTAATTCATGCCCAATTCGTATGCTATGCGTATACCCAGCTCCACATCGTACCCGATGCAAGTATTGTCTTCCGAAATGTATTCAAAAGGCTCAGTCAAGCCTTCGGTCAGTATGCGCAGTGTACCGGTGGGGTTGTCCGGCGCCTCCAACTTGGGCATGGTGCGATCTTCGCCGTCTAACCATCGAACCTTCATGTCGTCCAGCGTACCGTCATCACTTAGCTTTTTGATTGCGGCATTTACTTTTTCGAGGAGATCCTCGTTGCCCTTCGCAATGCCTATGGAATATGAGCCACCTTCGAAAGTTTCATCCATGCAGGTCAGGTCGGGATTTTGCTTACAGCATTCTTCCATTACAACTTTGTCGAATATAAATCCGTCCAGCTTGCCGGTTTTGACAGCGGTACAGCCTTCGGGTATTGAAGAGTAGATCTGTATACTCGCATTCGGAAACAGCTCTTCAGCGACTAAATGCGAGCGTGCCCCATTCGCAACGCCCAACTTAAAATCGGAGCTGTTAATGTCATCCGAGCTGCGTATCGTTTTTGAGCTGCTGCCCGAGCACGCACTCAGACATACAGCAATTATGAAAACAACCAAGCAAAGCAAGCAAATACGACGTCGCTTCATAAAAAATCTCCTTAATATATAAATGCGCAGTTCATTACTTTAAATTGACAGCGCAATTAATCTTCCGGCAATCACTGTCGATTTTATTTTAGCAGAAAGACAGAGCCTAACTCTATTATAGCATGAATTTGAGCTGTTTGGCATCAAAATGGGTAAATTGCGTGCTTATATTCTCTGTTATTAGAGTGCGTTTCTAAAATTCCTTAAGCTGCAATTTCGGCGGCTTTTCCGCCATCTCTGCGTCTGAAAGCCTCGATTTAGCCCCACTAAACCTTCGGCTTTCATCCTTGATATGACGAAAAATCCACTCGAACTTGCAGCTTTCCCTTTTAGAAACACACTCTGGGAACGTGCAAAAGAAAAGATGGGGGAGAAGATGCTGTTTGTTGGGTGAGTTTGCACAATAGTCCAACTACGCGTCTATAAAAAACGAGGGACGGATGCTTTGCATCCGCCCCAACGTGGAGTAAACAGAATCGATTGAGTATTACTTGTCGTCCAGAGCCGCAACGCCGGGCAGTTCCTTGCCCTCGAGGAACTCAAGGGAAGCGCCGCCGCCGGTGGAGATGTGGGTCATCTTGTCGGCATAGCCCAGACGCTCAACAGCCGCAGCAGAGTCACCGCCGCCGATGATGGTGATGGCATCGGTCTCAGCCATAGCCTTGGCAACAGCCTCGGTGCCGCATGCGAAGTTCGGGAACTCGGATACGCCCACAGGTCCGTTCCAGATGATGGTCTTGGCCTTGTGGATCTCATCAGTGAAAATCTTCTGAGTTTCCGGTCCGATATCCAGGCCTTCGAAGCCATCCGGGATCTCGGTGGAATGCACGGTGATGCGCAGGGCATCGTTGGAGAAGTTGTCACCGGCCTCGTTGTCAACGGGCAGCAGCAGCTTTACGCCCTTGGCCTTTGCCAGAGCCATCAGTTCCTTAGCCAGATCAACCTTGTCGGCCTCCAGCAGGGACTTACCTACATGACCGCCCAGAGCAACCTGGAAGGTGTAGCTCATGCCGCCGCCGATCAGCAGTACGTCAACCTTGTCCAGCAGGTTCTTGATAACGCCGATCTTGTCGGAAACCTTAGCGCCGCCCAGTATGGCCAGGAAGGGGCGAGTGGGGTTCTCAAGAGCAGCACCCATGACGCTCAGCTCTTTGCCGATCAGGTAGCCGGCAACGCAGGGGGTCAGGAAGTGGGTTACGCCTTCGGTGGAAGCATGCGCACGGTGAGCGGTGCCGAAAGCATCGTTTACGTACATCTCAGCCATGGAAGCCAGTTCCTTGGCGAACTCGGGCGCGTTCTTTTCCTCTTCCTTGTGGAAGCGAACGTTCTCGATCAGCATAGCTTCGCCGGGCTTGAGCGCGGCAGCCATTCCCTTAGCGCTGGGTCCGATAACGTCGGCAGCCAGCGGAACATCCTTGCCCAGCAGCTCGCTAAGACGCGCAGCCACAGGCTTGAGGGAGTACTTCATATTGAACTCGCCCTTGGGACGACCCAGGTGAGAGCACAGTATGACAGCAGCGTTGTTCTCAAGCAGGTACTTGATGGTCGGCAGAGCCGCACGTATGCGGGTATCATCGGTGATGTTGCCGTCGCCGTCCAGCGGTACGTTAAAGTCGCAGCGTACTAGAACTTTTTTGCCGGAAACCTGGACGTCTTCGATAGTCTTCTTGCTCATAATCGTCAACACTCCTTTTTTAATGGTGAACCGCTACTAACGATAATTATAGCACACTTTTGTGCTGGGTGGCAAGCTGAATATTGTGCAGAATTTGCCTTGCTGCACCTTCGTCTGTGACCAGAAGGTCATGCCTGTGGTGGCGGGTAACGGCTAGTATGGCCTCTGCCTTGCGTGAACCTCCGGCAACCGCAATTATGCTCTTGACATGTTCGACATGCTCGATGTCAAGCCCTACGCTTGTGGCGGCGATAACCGGATTGCCTTCTGCGTCAAAGTAGTATCCGAATGCTTCGGCAACCGCACCGCGCTTTTTGAGCGATGTCATTTCCTCCACACTCATACGCCGGTTGCGCGCCATATCATCGGCACGCCCTATACCGTACATGAGTACATCGGTATTGCTGAGCATGTCCATTACCTCCCGTATCTCCGGGAGCTTGACAATCTCGCGTTGCGCCGCCGGAGTAAGAGTATCGGGCAAATGCATCAGCCTGTGATGTCCGCCTAAACGGCGTGCAATCTCGGCTGCTAAAGTGCCGGCCTGCGTCTCTACATTGCGTCCTAAACCGCCGCGCGCGGGTATTACCTGCACGTCCATCGGCGGACCCGAAGGTATCGCGTGCGCGACTGCCGCAATTGTTGTTCCGCCTGTTACCGCGAGCGTCGCACCGGGTGAAAGCATCTGCCTGAGATGCCCGGCAACCGCATGACCCATTTCGTCAAGCACACTTGCATCTTCATCGCAATCGCCCGCGCATACTATCACACGACCGACCGAAAGTAGGTGAGTGAGCTTGGTTTCAAGTGAAGAAAGCGCGCGCATCGACCTAACCAATGCCTGCGCGGTCTTAAGCGGCTCATATGCCGCCTCGGTCAATTCCATACCCGCAGCATCGATCTTGAGATAGCCTGAGTTTTTCAACTCGTCGGCAAGCGACCTGACCTCACGCTCGCTCATGTGCAGACGCGCCGCTAATGCACGTCGCCCAACAGGTTGAAGTGCGGCTATGCGATCCAGCAGCATCGCACAATTAAACACCGGCTGCATGAGCGTGGGCGTCAGCTTAGAAAGCTCATGAATCGTGTTCTCGTCCATCGCATCACCCTTTACCGATCATTGGGCAAAATCTGTCCCGCATGGCAATTTTTGCCCCTCACTAAAAGTATACTATACTTTACGCAGTTTGGCAAGGTGTTGGAGAGGGTTTCTTGAAATTATGGTCAGAAACAGTGGAGAAAAGCTACATGATGACGCATAAGCGTCAGAATAAGTGTATGACGTAATACGCATTTTAAATATAAACGAGTCAGCAGACATATAATTGCGTGACACCATAATCAACGCATAATCTCTACTCAAAAAGAAGCCCACTCCCCACTTTCCTCACAGTGTACTTTTTTCGAAAGGTAGAAAAACCAAACGATATTTAACTGTCAATTGCAAACACGTTGCCATTAGTTTATAATAAATCAGAAAAGGAGGAGAGCTTTGTGAACATTTTGATCGTAGAAGACGATTTTGACGAACAGACCGGCCTTGTGACTATGGTCAAGAGCCTTTGCGCCACGGGCAACGTATTCGGCGCCTCTAACAGTGAAGACGCGTTTGCTCTCCTGATGCAGCATAAGATGGATCTGATTTTTCTGGATATCCGCCTTCCGGGTGAAAGCGGGCTGACTTTGCTGGAAAAAATCAGAGCGCGCTTTGGTATGATACCGACCGTTATTACCAGCGCCTATGCCGACTTTTCATATGCGCAAAGCGCGATTCGTTACGGCGTAATCGACTACCTGCTCAAGCCCATCCGTATGGATCAGGTGCGTAATATATTGGAATTTGTTGCGCCGCAGGGCAAGAAAGCTCCTAAAAAGCACGTTAACTACAGCGCGGCGATATTGGAGGAATGGCTCTATAATCCGCTGGATATGTCGGACACCATTTGCTCGCTGTACGGTATATCTCAAAACAGCGGCGGACGATTGATACTTATTCGCGCCTGCCCATCCGATGAGGCGCAGAAACAATTCTGTGATCAAAACAGCGCCGAGGTGCAAGTCCGCGTCCGCAAGGTTGTCGATGGCATCGATGGCGTTCAAGCCGGCGTGTTTTCTGCTAAGCAGATGACGGCGGTTTTGCTGCTGGAGGATCAACCTTCGGATGTTACCACTATGCTGGAATTGATACTCAATTGCCTTCGCAATTTGACGCAGGAATGGGGAGTGATGTACTCCGGCGCAATAACCGAGTATTTCCCAAATATATTCCCCAATGCGCAGAAGGCTTACCGTCAGGCACTTGATGTTTTGGACGATACATTCTACTTTTCGGATACGTGCATATCGTCCGTTAAGCAAAAGCATACAACCTCAGGCGATATGACGTCTGACTTTAATGCATTGCGCGGCGCGACATCAATCCCAGAATTGACCGTTGCGTTGGAAAAACTGTTTGATTGCACGCCGACCATCTCCGCACAGCGCTTCCAATATAATCTCCATGTCAGCCTTCGCGCCGCACTGGAGAAACTGCTGCAGACGCAGAGTGAAAAGGAAGATATGCAGCGAATGCTCAACCGCCTGATGGAATATCCATGCCGCGCATCCGCACTGAAGACGCGCCTGCTAAACTATCTGGGCTCACTAACCGACAATGCCGCCGAGCGCAATGCATTGCTTGTCGAGCAGGTCAAGGACTATATCAGCGGCAACTACGGCGATGCGAATCTTTCGCTCACAAGCGTGGCTAAGCGCTTTTATATTACGCCTGCATATTTGGGTAGCTTATTTAAGCACTATGCTGGCGATAGCTTCAATGTATACCTAAACCATTATCGCATTGAGCGAGCGTGCGATCTCGTGCTCCATTCTGAAAAGAAGATATACGAAATTGCGCAGCAGTGCGGCTTTAACGATTCTAAGTACTTTATGCGCGTTTTTAAGGAGCTGACCGGCAAAACTCCCGGCAGGTTCCGAAAGGAGAACTCTATATGAAAATAAAGCTGTCGCTGAAAAACAGATTGCTAGCCATTATGATGCTGCTTTCGCTTCTGCAAGCCGTCGTATTGGGTGTCGGCTATTATTGCGTACACAATAACGCCGTACTCAGTCAGGTGAGCAAGGCGGCAAAAGCGGCCTATGTGCAGAGCGAATCTGTTTTTTCACAGCGGCATGCCGAAATCACAAATGAGATAAACTTGCTGATGGTTGATAATAGCTTCTATGAGGTACTTGCCAATTCGTCGGAAAGGTACTATATAGAGCTGACCGGCAGCAAACTGCTTGCACGTCAGTTTGTCAAATTTAACTCCAAAGATCAGATCATAAGTACGCACATTGTCGGCAGTACGATACCGTTTGAGTGGCACAATAAAAAGTATACTTTGGATGAATTCCTGTGTTCGCGATTCTATAACGATTCGATCAAAACCAGTCCTTATGAATACTGGATGATGGACGATGAAAGCGGACATGTTTTTTTAATACGCCAATTGAACGTTGCGATCGTCAACGAAAACTATGTAGTACAGCGTTTACCGCAGGGCATGCGGGAGTGGTATATCGTACTGGAAATAGACCCGTCGTTCTTCCTTAAAATATATGAACCCGCTATGATATACGATAGCAGTAGCTATATTCTCATGAACGATGACGGCGAGGTGTTTCTATCTTCTGGCGCATGTTCGGATTTGGACGAAGATCAGCTTATGCAGCTCTCAAACGATACTGCACAAAGTCCAATCGATGGCGACTACATATGGGTTAACGGTCGTGAATACATGGTCTTTTCCCACCGCAATGATACGCTGAACTGGAGAAACATTATACTTATACCGGTGTCCGCACTCATGAATGAATCCAATGCAAACCTGTTTGTATTTATAATAATCTCCATACTGGCGCTTTCGGTGGTCACATTCCTGATACTGCTGCTGGTTACCCGCTCAATCAAGCCGGTAACCGATGTTATGCAAAAGTTCGAACACCTGACCGCAGAGCGTCTGCACCTGCCTGCCAACGTGCAGCAGGGGAATGAGGTAACACATATGGCTTATATGCTGGATAGCCTTAATAAGTACCTCGATGTGCAGGTAAAAGAAAATCACGAAATGTCTAGGCGCGAACAGGAAGCGACTATCAAGGCGCTGGAGGCGCAGCTGAATCCGCACTTCCTGTACAATTCGCTCAACAAAATATCCTTCGCCGCGGCCGCCCATGGAGAAGGCGAAATTGTCAGATCGGTGCAGGAGCTTTCATCCGTACTGCGCTACAGCATTAATTCCAAACTGCATTTGGTATATTTCTATCAGGACTATGAGCAGCTGGAGCGCTATATCGCGGTAATGAAGAGCGAGTATGACAATCTGTTTGTCGTCTATACGAACATAGAGGAAGAGATCTATAACTGCATTGTGCCCAAACTGTTTTTGCAGCCCTTTGTGGAAAATGCAATTCTGCACGGCTTTCGCAATATGGAATGCGGCGCGATATTGCAGATTGCAGGCTATCGTCAGGGCAACAACGTGATATTCGAGGTATCCGACAACGGCTGCGGTATTGACCGTAAAACTTGCGAAACGATGTTCGATGGCAATGCCGAGCATATCGGCGCCAGCAATG
>CAYTOU010000074.1:0-9889 GCA_964439295.1 uncultured Oscillospiraceae bacterium | reverse complement strand
CGAACACAGTGTTAAAACTCATTTGCGAACACATGTACGCCTTTGCAGTAAGGGCATATTTGCGCTATAATATAAGTACTTGAAATCGCGGGCGCGATGCGCCTTTTTGGAGCGTGCCCGCTGCGGAGGAATACATGGCGACTAAAAAAACCGGGTCCGGTCGCGGCGGTCGGACGAAAAAGCAAAGGAGCAAAGCAGGTTCGCCTCCCACACAGGGGAGCGCGGCTAAGGTAATAGGCATTATATTTATAGCACTGGGCTTGCTGGCCGGATACATAATGTGGTCGGGCGGCAATGTGAGTAACCCGGCGCTGCTTAATGTCGAGCAGGTGCTTAAGGGCGTGGCGGGCGTAATAAGCTACGCGCTGCCCGTCATGGTGTGCGGCATTGGCATAGTGATATTCTTTGTGGGGCGCGGGCGCATACAGCCCATGCGCGCGTTTTTGACAATACTATGCGCACTCGTATTCATGGGAGTGTGGCATGTGTTTTCGGCAGATTCAATCGAACAGACCATGATGGTCAATACGTACCGCGAATTCATACGCGCATCCTACCGCGAGGGCATATCGACATGCCGCGGCGCGGGCGCGCTGGGCGCATTGACTAGCTGGTATCCCTTCATATGGCTGGATAAGTGGGGCGCGGCGATTGTGCTGATAGGCGTACTGGCGGCGATTGCCGTGAGCCTGAGCCGCACATCCATGCGCGATATAGGCGCGCACATATCCGAGCAGCTATCCGACAGCATGGACGAATACCGTCAGCGCCGTCAGGTGCGCGGACGCGAAAAGGCCGAACTGCGCGCGCAGTCGCTTGAACGTCAAGTTGCGCGCGAGGAGCGCGAGCGCGAGAGGCGCGAAGAGCACGACCGCATAATGGAAGAGGAGCGCGCACGCCGCGATGACGCGCGCAGCCGCGCCGACGAATTGGAGCGCCGCCGCAAAGATATCATGCGCAATTCAAAGCGCACGCAGGATGACGATGACGACGATTATTTGAAGAGGGAGCGCAGTGAAAGCGCACCCGAAAAGCCCGCCGAGCGCCCGGCAGCACAGGAAGAAACAAAGCTGCCCGAAGAAGAGCGCACGCCGGTTCGCCCGTTTACCGAGGACGATGTGGAGAGCGCGAAGTCGCGCAATCGCGGCGACCAGCAGGCGTACTATGACGAAATGAAAAGGCGCATGGCGCAGGAAGGTGTACCTATGTTTCTTGATAAGAGGGTGCCCGGCAGGGTATTGACCAAGTCGGGTGTTGCGCCCGCGCAGACTCAGACTCAAACCGAAGAAAAGCAGCCGTCGCTCGTGTTCAGCGGATATGATGAACCGGCTGCTCAGCAAAACCCGGACGATGCGTCATATGCGCCCAAGGGCTATGCCGTGTCGCCGCGTCCCGATGTGACCGGCAATGTGCTGGATCTGGGCGACAGTAATGTCTTGCCCGATATGCCCGAAATAAAGTCAGCCGCCGCGCCGCGCGCCGTGCTTTCCGCCGACGAAGCCAGCATGCGCCCGCTGCGCAGTGTGCGCGCAACCGACGGCGATGAGCGCGTGCAGCATAGCACGACACCCGTGCGCCGCATTGCCGAATCGCTAAAGCGCGACCAGAATGCCCATCCGCAGTCCACCGCGCCGCGCCGCGAAAATGTACAGGAAACGCGCACGCGCGATGAAAGCTATGACGATGACTACATAAAGCCTACCCAAAGTCAGACCCAGACCGCGCCCGCAGCGCCCGCTTCTGCGGCAAATGCCGCGCCGCGCACTGCCGCGCCCGCTGCCGGAAGCGCATATGCCGCCGGCACAGAGTACGAAAACGGCATGCCGTTCGAGCGCTACAGCGAACCCGCGTCGATTAAGACCGATGCGCCCGCCGCGCAGTATGACGATCTGGTCGACTACGAGGAAGCGCCTGCTAAGAGCGCACCCGCTCAGACGGTCGCAGCCGCGCCGCAATTCGCGCGTGCCGACGCAAGCACCGCCGCACCGCAGTCTGCGCCTTCGTATGACGCATACGACGCGGCGGATAACGAGCTGACCGACTATGACGAGCCTTTGACCGATTCGGCGGATGAAACGATTGTCGCCGAAAGCGATGAGGTCTTACCGGCATACCAAAGTGAGCCGGAGTCCGCGACCGATGCGCAGCCGTCCGACATATCATTTGACGGATATTCGGGCGAGGGTGGCGTAAACGAGGAGATTGCCGTACAGCAAACGCCCGAGGTAGTGCCCGAGGCCGCCGCGCGCGTGGCGATGTATACGCCGGTCAACGCCGACCTTGAGCGCGGCGTGGGCAGCGGCACGCGTCCGGACGGCACGCCCATACGCATGCCCAAGGCGATGGAGGAGATTCCGCAGGATAAGCCCTACTTCTATCCGCCGGTTGACCTGCTCAAGTTCTCCGAAACGGGCGGCGTGTCGCTTAACGAGCAGCGGCAGAGCGATACCGAAAAGGCGCTTAAGCTGGAGCAGACACTGCAGTCGTTCGGCATACAGGCCAAGGTCGTGGGCATAAGCCGCGGCCCTGCCATAACCCGCTTTGAGATGACCCCCGCGCCCGGCGTGCGCGTAAGCAAGATATCGGGTCTGGCCGATGATATTGCGTTGAACCTCGCGGCGACCACCGTGCGCATAGAGGCGCCCATACCCGGCAAGTCCGCCGTGGGCATTGAACTGCCCAACGACCACCGCGAGATGGTGACCTTGCGCGATGTGCTGGACAGCCCGGAGGCGCGCAAGGCGCAGAGCAAGCTGGCGGTCGCACTGGGCAAGGATAACGCCGGTAAGCTGGTAATAGCCGATATAGCCAAGATGCCTCACGTACTGATAGCCGGTGCTACGGGCTCCGGTAAATCGGTATGCATAAACACGATAATCATGTCGATCATATACCGCTCAACGCCCGATGAGGTAAGGCTGATACTTATCGACCCCAAGGTTGTCGAGCTGAGCGTATATAACGGCGTGCCGCACCTGCTGGTGCCCGTCGTGACCGATCCTAAAAAGGCGGCCAGCGCGCTCAACTGGGCTGTGCTGGAGATGACCGAGCGATATCAGAAGTTCGCCGAGCGCGGCGTGCGCGATATACGCGGCTACAACAATAACCTTAAAGACGGCGAAAAACCTCTGCCGCAGATTGTGGTTATAATCGATGAGTTGGCAGACCTTATGATGGTCGCGCCGGGCGAGGTCGAGGACGCGATATGCCGTCTGGCACAGCTGGCGCGCGCCGCGGGCATACACCTGGTAATAGCGACACAGCGCCCCTCGGTCAACGTCATTACCGGCGTAATTAAGGCCAACATACCCTCACGTATTGCCTTTACCGTCGCGTCGCAGGTCGACTCGCGCACCATACTGGATAGCGCGGGCGCCGAAAAGCTGCTGGGACGCGGCGACATGCTCTTCTTCCCGCAGGGCGTGAGCAAGCCGCAGCGCGTTCAGGGCGCAAACGTGACCGACGAAGAGGTCAACGCGGTAACCGAGTTCATAAAGAGTCAGCACGAGGCCGTGTATAACCCCGACATACTTGAGCAGATGGAAAACGCCGAGCAGTCCGATGCCGAAAAGGAAGAAAAGAAGGACGACGAGTGCGATCCGCTTCTTTCTCAGGCGGTCGAAATTGCCGTGGAACTGGGTCAGGTATCCATATCGATGCTGCAGCGCCGCATGCGCATAGGTTACGCGCGCGCCGGACGCATAGTGGACGAGATGACTCAGCGCGGCATAATAGGCGCGGCGGACGGCGCAAAGCCGCGTATGCTGCTCATTTCGCGCGAGGAGTTTAAACGCCTTTACGGCGACAAGACCGGCGACTGACGCCGCACGAAAGGATTGATATTAAGTTGATTAAGACCGTTGGCATGGTATCGCTGGGCTGTTCCAAAAATCGCGTGGACAGCGAGCTGATGTTGGGAAAATTATCCGATGCGGGCTATGAAATAACGCCCGATCCCGCCGATGCCGAATGTATAATCGTAAACACATGCGGCTTTATAGATCCCGCAAAAGAGGAATCCATAGATACCCTGCTCGAAATGGCGAACTACAAAAAAACCGGCAAGTGTAAGCTTGTCATAGCCACCGGCTGCCTTGTACAGCGCTATTCCGATGAACTTAAAAGCGAAATGCCCGAGATAGACGCGTTCGTGGGTGTGCGCGACTTTGACGCGCTGGTCGACGTAATGCGCCGCGCGGGTGGCGATGAGCATCCGGTCGAGGTGAGCGGACGCTGCGGCGCAACCGGCTGCGGCAGGCGCATACTGACCACGCCCGCGTACAGTGCGTATGTGCGCATATCCGAGGGCTGCTCAAACCGCTGCACATACTGCGCGATACCGCTGATTCGCGGCGGCTATCATTCGCGCCCGTATGATGAGATCATGGATGAGTGCCGCACGCTGGCTTCTCAGGGCGTGACCGAAATCACGCTCATCGCGCAGGACACGTCGCGCTACGGCAACGACTTCCCCGAAGGGCGCACGTTGCTTAGCGACCTTCTGCACGACGTGGCGGCGATAGAGGGCGTGCATTGGGTGCGCGTGCTCTACACCTACCCCGACACGGTCGATGAGCATTTGGTCGACACGCTGCGCAATGAAGAGAAGGTATGCGAATACCTGGACCTGCCGCTGCAGCACATAAACGCGCGCCTGCTCAAGAAGATGAACCGCCGCGGCAATCCCGATACAATCCGCGCACTGCTGCGCGACTGCCGCAAAAAGGGCATGTTCCTGCGCACGACGTTCATAGTGGGCTTCCCGGGCGAAACAGAAGAGGAGTTCCGAGAGCTCAAGGACTTTGTGCGCGAGATACAGTTCGACCGCATGGGCGCGTTCACGTATTCGCCCGAAGAGGGCACGCCGGCCGCCGAAATGCCCGATCAGATACCCGAGGAAATTAAGCAGCGCCGCCTGGACGAGCTTATGACATTGCAGCAGGGCATATCGCTTGAGCGCAACAAGATGCGCGTGGGCAATACGTACGAGGTGCTTGTCGAGGGCTTTGAGGGGCTGACATACTACGGACGCTCCATGCTGGAGGCACCCGAGATAGACGGCAAGATTTTCTTTATAAGCGATCACGAGCTCAAGCCCGGCGATTACGTAAACGTCAAGATAATCGCCGCCGAGGAATACGATCTGCAGGGGGTGTCGGTGTGAATCTGCCAAACAAGCTGACCGTGACGCGCGCGCTCATGATACCCGCAATAGTCGTGCTGATGATGGTGGGCGGGCGCGTATGCGGACTTATCGCCGTTGTACTGTTTGCGGTGGCGTCGTTTACCGATTATCTGGATGGCCACATCGCCCGTTCGCGCGGGCTTGTCACCGATTTCGGCAAGTTCATGGACCCGATTGCCGATAAGCTCCTTGTCACCGCTGTCATGATCATGATGGTGGAAAGCGGGCTCATGGCGGGCTGGATGCTGGTCATATTCGTGGCGCGCGAATTCATAGTATCCGGACTTAGACTTGTTGCCGCCGGCAAGGGCATTGTGCTCGCGGCGGGCAAATTGGGTAAGATTAAGACCGCGACTCAAATGGCGGCTCTCATCGTGACGCTGACGTTCTATTATGTAATGGGCGGCGCGCCGCTTATGTGGATGCAAATACTGTCGGGCATACTCATTTACATGGCGCTTGTGTTTTCTGTATGGTCGGGCGCGGACTATATCGTTCGCAACCGCCAGGTCATTGCGGATATGTAAGCAAGGTTAATGGGGAGGTGCTTTTAATATGGTAGCTGAGATACTTTGCGTGGGTACTGAGCTGCTTTTGGGTCAGGTACTCAACACGGACGCGCAGTTCCTGTCGCGCAAGCTGTCCGAAATGGGCATTGAGCTGTATAGGATAGAGACTGTGGGCGACAATCCCGGACGCGTGCGCGAATCGGTGCGCGCGGCGCTCAAAAGGTGCGATCTACTGATAACCACGGGCGGCCTTGGACCTACCGAGGATGATTTGACAAAAGAGATGGTCGCCGAGGAGCTGGGGCTGGAGATGGTCGAAGATGCCGACTCCATGGCGCACCTAAAGGAAATGTACACCGCCTGGGGACGCAAGATGGCCGAGAACAATGTCAAGCAGGCATGGTTCCCGCGCGGCGCGCATATACTCAAGAACGCGCGCGGCACCGCGCCCGGCTGTGCGGTCGAGGTAAACGGCAAGATAGTTATCGTGCTGCCCGGCCCGCCCTACGAGCTGACCAATATGTTTAACGAGGAAGCCGAGCCCTACCTGCGCGATAAACTGGGCTATAAGATAGAGTCGCGCTTTATACGCACTATAGGCATAGGCGAAAGCGACCTTGAAATGCGCCTGCGCGACATGATTGATAAGCAGACCAACGTGACAATAGCCACGTATTGCTCTTTGGGCGAGGCACAGGTGCGCCTGACCGTCAAGTGCCCGCTTTCAGAAGACCCGGCGCGCTATCTGGATCCGGTCGAGAACGAGATTCGCGAGCGCCTGGGCAATCTCATATACGCGATAGGCGAAACCGACATGCCGCATGTGGTCGTGGGACTACTCAAGCGCGCGGGGCGTTCACTGGCCGTGGCGGAAAGCTGCACGGGCGGCAAGATCGCCGACTGGCTGGTCGATGTGCCCGGCGTATCCGAAGTGTTTATAGAGGGACACGTGACCTATTCCAGCATATCCAAGGAGCGCACATTGGGCGTAAGCCACGACACGCTTAAGCAGTACACCGCGGTCAGTGAGCAGACCGCGCGCGAAATGGCGCAGGGACTGCACGAACTGTCGGGCGCGGACTACTGCCTGTCTGTCACCGGCATTGCCGGACCCGGCAGCGGCGGCTCTGATATGCCCGTGGGACTGGTGTACATAGGTCTGCGCACGCCGCGCGGCACGCATGTGGAAAGGTTCAATTTCACCGGCGATAGATATCGCGTGCGCACGCTGGCATCGCTCAGGGCGCTGAACATACTGCGTCAGGCTCTGGTCGATACCGATGAAGTGACTATCAGCAACTGATGAAGGAGGCGCGGGCTAGGCTCGCGGTTTTACACTATGGCAAAGAAGTCAGCCGGCAAGGCAAAGCAGCAGACCGCCGCCGAGGTGGGCAAGGAAAAAGCGCTTGAAATGGCGCTGCAGCAGATACGCAAGGACTTTGGCGAAAGCGCCCTGATGAAGCTGGGCGACAAAAAGTGCATGCAGGTGGACGCGGTATCGACCGGCAATATTGCAATCGACGCGGCTTTAGGCGTGGGCGGACTGCCGCGCGGCAGAATAACCGAGATATACGGACCCGAATCTTCCGGTAAGACCACGCTTGCGCTGCACTGCGTGGCGGAGGTACAAAAGGCCGGCGGCACGGCGGCGTATATCGATGCCGAGCACGCGTTGGATCCCATATATGCTCAGAAGCTGGGCGTAAACATAGACGAATTGTTCGTCAGCCAGCCCGACAGCGGCGAGCAGGCGCTGGACATAACCGAGGCGCTTGTGCGCTCGGGCGCAATCGACATCGTCGTAATCGACTCGGTCGCGGCACTGGTACCCAAGGCTGAGATAGAGGGCGACATGGGTGACAGCCACGTGGGTCTGCAGGCGCGCCTTATGTCCCAGGCGCTGCGCAAGCTGACCGGCGTAATCGCGCGCACGAACGCCATCGCGATATTCATAAACCAGCTGCGTGAAAAGGTGGGGCAGATGGGCTACGGCTCGCCCGAAACCACTACCGGCGGTAAGGCGCTTAAGTTCTACGCATCCGTGCGCATCGATGTGCGCAAGATAGAGACGCTCAAGGGTTCGGACGGACTGCCCATAGGCAGCCGCACCCGCGTCAAGATTGTCAAGAACAAGGTCGCACCGCCCTTCCGTCAGGTCGAGGTGGACATGATGTACGGCGAGGGCATATCCAATGTCGGCTCCATCATGGATATGGCAATCGAGCGCGATATGATAAAGAAGAGCGGCGCATGGTTCTCCTACAACGACATGCGCATAGGTCAGGGTCGCGAAAACGCGCGCAAGTACCTAAAGGACAACCCCGATGTATGCGCCGAAATCGAAGACAAGATACGCGCCGAGCTCAAGGAAGCGTTGGACGCCAACTCTGTGCCCGCGGGCATGTCGGTGGGCGATGAGGTCGACGACGATGACGACGAGGATGCCGAGAGCATTATGGACGAAACCGAAATCGCCGAGGACGATCTTGAGGACGATATCGGTTTCTGATAACCCCGCTTACACCCGCCGGGTCTTCGTTAATTACACAAAGACCTACAATACATAAATTAAAGTATTGAGCAGTCAAGAAAATTCATAATATTAGTGATTGACATTGGCCTACGGGCAATATATAATGTAGGCAGGGATACACCGTATCACAATATTAGGAGGCGGTATACAATGCAGAAAGCAAAGCTGGTACTGGATCGCGACTACAGCATTAGCAAGATAGACAAGCGTATATTCGGTTCGTTCATCGAGCATCTGGGACGTGCCGTATACGGCGGCATATATGAGCCGGATCACGCGACTGCGGACGGCAACGGTTTCCGCAGTGACGTTGTGGATCTGGTACGTGAGTTGAACGTGCCCATCACGCGTTATCCGGGCGGCAACTTTGTATCGGGTTACAACTGGGAAGACGGCGTAGGTCCGCGCGACAAGCGCCCCAAGAAGCTGGATCTGGCGTGGTTCACGACCGAGACCAATCAGGTAGGCTTGAACGAGTTCTGCGACTGGGCAAAGCTTGCGGGCACCGAGGTTATGATGGCTGTCAACCTGGGCACTCGCGGTGCGGACGATGCGCGCAACATAGTTGAGTACTGCAACCACAAGTCGGGCTCTTACTACAGCGATCTGCGCATCAGCCACGGCTGGAAGAACCCGCATGACATCAAGCTCTGGTGCCTGGGCAACGAAATGGATGGTCCTTGGCAGATAGGTCACAAGACCGCTTACGAGTACGGCCGTCTTGCCAACGAGGCGGGCAAGGTCATGAAGTGGGTTGACCCGTCCATCGAGCTGGTAGCGAGCGGTTCGTCCAATCTGGGCATGCCCACCTTTGCCACTTGGGAAGCCACCGTTCTGACCGAGGCATACGACACCATCGACTACATGTCTATGCATCAGTACTACGGCAATGCCGAAAACGACACCGCGTCCTTCCTTGCGCGTTCGGACGACATGGACGAGTTCATCAAGAAGGTCGTCTCCGTCTGCGACTATGTACGTGCCAAGGAGCGCAAGAAGAAGTACATCAATCTGTCCTTTGACGAATGGAACGTATGGTTCCACTCCGCCGGCAGCGACCAAGACGCGTGGAAGGCGGACAAGTGGGGTCAGGCACTCCCGCTGCTGGAGGACAAGTACAACTTCGAGGATGCCCTTCTGGTCGGCCTTATGCTGATCACCCTTATCAACAACTCCGACCGTGTAAAGGTTGCCTGCCTTGCACAGCTGGTCAATGTTATCGCGCCCATCATGACCCGCGTAGGCGGCGGCGCATGGCGTCAGACCATATTCTATCCCTTCATGCAGGCTTCCAACATGGCGCGCGGCACTGCTCTGCGTCCCATCATCACCGCCCCGACCTACGACTGCAAGGCACGCGAGGGCGTTAAGGTTATGGATGCTGCTTGCGTTCTGTCCGAGGACGAGAAGACTCTGACCGTTCTGGCCGTCAACCGCTCCGCTGAGCCGGTTGAGCTGAACGCCGACCTACGCTCTTTCGGCAACATCTCCTACAAGGATGCCAGCGTTATGGTCTGCCCCGACCTCAAGGCCATTAACACCGAGTCCGCTCCCGACACCGTAAAGCCCGTCGCCGGCGTTGCTCCCACCGTTGACGCCGGTCACTTCACCACCGTACTCGACGCCTACAGCTGGAACGTTATCCGCTTTGACGTTAAGTAA
>CAYTOU010000073.1:0-9919 GCA_964439295.1 uncultured Oscillospiraceae bacterium | reverse complement strand
CTAATTGATGATGAAATTGGCGCGATTAAATGAAAAGTAACATAAAAGGCTTGAAAAGCCGTTCGGAAATTGGTAAACTGGTGGAAACAGATAAAGAGTGGGATTTGAAAAGAATGCTTGCGGTTTTTATTGCGCCCCATCAAAATTGTAGATATCAGGCATCGCTTGCACAATTGTCGCGCGCTGAATTACATTTGACTCTGAGCGCGTTGGGAATTGATACCGAAATATCCGAAAAAGTATACGCCTCTCATACGGCATTCATGATAGATTGCGATGAAAATAATGCGCAGCTGAATGAATTGCTGAGCCGCCTATCGGGCTTATACATGGTATGCCGCGCGGGCGATGACGGCGCGCTGTACCCGCTTTTCGGGCGCAAAAAGGCTCTGCTGGGCGATGATATGTCGGGCATACTCAAATACAAGGGCAAAACTTCCGAAATGTTTACCAGGCTACTTATGAATGTCGCGCGCCTTAGCAGCGCGTACGCACTTCAAAAAGAGCCGCTTGACGTACTCGATCCGATATGCGGCAAGGGTACAACGCTTATGGAAGCGATAAATGCCGGCAATAACGCCTTGGGCATGGATGTGGATGCAAAGTCGATAGACGAATGCAAAGCGTTCATGAAGCGTTATCTGACATATCATAAGCTCAAACACTCTCTATCTCAAAATTCACTTACGGCAAACGGCAAATCTTATCCCATGTGGCAGTTCACTACGGCAGCGGACATTGAATCGTATAAATCGGGAGATGTACGTACATTTGGAGCAATAACGTGCGATGCACTGATTGCCGATAAAGTCATGCCGCGCAGGCGATTTAATATAATCGCGGGCGATCTGCCATACGGTGTACAGCACGCGCCGCACGCCGGCAATACAAAAACAATCAGTACCCCCGAGCAATTCACGGCGCAAGCCATACCCGTCTGGGCAAAGCTGCTTGCACCGGGCGGCGCATTGGCGCTGTCATTCAATTCGTATACGCTTAAGAGACAAACCTTGCGCGATCAAATGCGTGAAAGCGGCCTAAAAGTAATGGAAGGCGGTCCATACGACTCAATGGAACATTGGGTGGAACAGGCTGTCATGCGCGATGTGGTCGTCGCGGTTAAATCTTAAGGCAAGGCACATATTGCCGCACATAAACACATCCGATGCATATAGCCTGTCGGGCATCGGGTGCATGCTAATATACCAATTTGATCATTTCAAATCAGCGATTATGTGCGTGCATTTGTTTGAGCTCACAGTTCAACAATCCGGAAGGAGCATTTATGGATTATAAAACACTTTATGGAAAGACGGTAGTGGAGCTGCGCAACATAGCGCGTCAGTACGGCGTAAAGCTGCCGGCCGGAATCAATAAGGAAGGCATAATCGAGAAGCTGCTTAAAGAGTACAATAGAATTGTCGAAGAGCGCGAAGCAAACGCGGCGGCTCAGCCCCAGGAGCAGGTCGCACCCGAGGCTCAGACCCCGGCACAGCCCGAGCCTCAGCCTGTAATCGAGCAAAAGGTCGAAGCACCCGCGCAGGCGGAAAGCGCCGCCGAGCCGCTGGCTATCCAAGCGCCCGCCGTAGAAGAAAGCGAGAGCGCACAGCCCGCCGCGCAGGAGCAAGCGCCGCAGGAGTCCAAGGCGCCCGACGCGACCGATGCGCCCGCATACAACGGCTATGCTCGCACGCCCGTACAGCAGGCGCGCCCCGCGACCGGCTATGCGCGCACATGGAACGCGCCCCAGCAGGATCAGGCGTCCTCCGACCAGTCTTCTCAGTACGATTCCGCACAGTCATATAACCGCACGCGCACAAGCGATAACGCCTATTCGCGCCCGACCTATCAGGTGATGCAGCGCGATGGCGACCAATCGCAGTACCCGCGCCGCGACGATACGCGCCCGCGCACCGGCTATGTGCAAAATACCGACCGCACGTATAATCAGGGCACACAGGGCGGCTATCAGCAGGGCACTTATCAGTCCCGCTATCAGCAAGGCGGCTACCAGCAGGGCGGCTATAGACAGGGCTATCAGCAGCAGGGTGACTATCGCCAGGGCGGCTATCAGTCCCAAAACGGCTATCAGTCGCAGAACGGCTACCAGCAGCAAAACAATTATCAGGGCGGCTATCAGGACAGGACGGCTCGCGCGCCCATGCAGCGCACCTCATATCAGGATGCCACGCATCAGGTCATGCGCGAAAATACGTATAATCCGCAGGACGCTCAGCAGGGCAGTTACACCAAGCCCGCCGACCATCAGTATCAGCAGCGCCCGTACACCCCGCGTCCGCGCTATGAAGAGGTGGATGCCGAGGGACGCCGCACGCCGTACTATAACGCCGAATACGGCACATCCAATCCCGCCGTGCCCGAAATGCTGCACAGCGGCGAATGTGGCGACGGCGAAGGCGTGCTGGAGATAATGCCCGACGGCTACGGCTTTTTGCGCGCGGAGAACTATAAGCAGGGTCCCAACGATGTATATCTTTCCATTGCGCAGATACGCAGGTTCTGCCTGCGCACCGGCGATCTTGTGACCGGCAAGACCCGCGCCAGCCGCGAGGGCGACCGCTATCGCGCGCTACTGTACATAACCGCCGTAAACGGTCAATCGCCCGAAACCGCGGTCAATCGCCGCTCGTTTGACGAGCTGACCCCGGTATACCCCAACGAAAGGCTCAAGCTGGAAAACGACCAGAATGCCGACGACCTCGCGATACGCTGCATTGACATAATTTCGCCCATCGGCAAGGGCCAGCGCGGCCTGATTGTCGCACCGCCCAAGGCCGGTAAGACCGTGCTGCTTAAGAAAATCGCAAACGCCATTACCGCCAACTATCCCGATATTAAGCTCATAGTGCTCTTGATCGACGAGCGCCCCGAGGAAGTAACCGACATGCAGCGCTCCATAAAGGGCGATGTCGTGTACTCTACGTTTGACGAGCAGCCCGAAAACCACACCACAATGGCCGAAATCGTGCTGGAGCGCGCAAAGCGCCTGGTCGAGCACGGTCAGGACGTCGTAGTGCTGCTTGACTCCATAACTCGCCTGTCGCGCGCGTACAACCTGGTCGTGCCGCCGTCCGGACGCACTCTGTCGGGCGGTGTCGATCCCGCGGCACTGTATAAGCCCAAGCGCTTCTTCGGCGCGGCGCGCAATATAGAGGGCGGCGGAAGCCTGACCATAATAGCGACCGCACTTGTCGAAACCGGCAGCCGCATGGACGAAATCATATTCGAGGAGTTCAAGGGCACGGGCAATATGGAGATACATCTGGACCGCAAGCTGTCCGAAAAGCGCATATTCCCGGCAATCGATCTAAACAAGTCGGGCACGCGCCGCGACGATTTGCTGCTCAATCAGGACGAGCTGGAGGCCACGTACAACATACGCCGCGTACTGTCGGGCGACAACAATCAGGACGCCGCGGAGCAGCTTATAGGTATGCTGTCTAAGACATCCAGCAATGACGACTTCTTTAAGCGCCTAAAGGACGGCGTGACCGCGCTGGAAAAGAACGGCTTTAAAGTAGGAAAAAGTTAATCGACGCCCGCCGCTTGCTAATTAATTGTGAAAATACAAAATTGAGTTGCAAACGCGCGCGAGCTGTGCTATAATAATTCTTGCGTTTAAAAAGCGATGCTATACGTCTGTCCGGACGTATTTAAATGTGAGGTGAGATCCGTGAAAGAGGGCATACATCCTAAGTACGGCAAGGCGATCGTACGCTGCGTATGCGGCGAGACTTTCGAGACCGGCTCGACGAAGAAGGAACTGCGCGTTGATATCTGCTCCAAGTGCCATCCGTTCTTTACTGGCAAGCAGAAGCTGGTAGATACCGGCGGACGCGTTGATCGCTTCAAGAAGCGCTACGGCATGTAATTTGGAGCGCAGCCTTATAGCTGCCCCAGCGGCCATGCGCCCATATGGAGCATGTGATTTGCGAAATACAGATCGGGGCAATTCCCGGTCTGTTTTTCTTTTTACTTCAAAAATCGCATGCGCCGCACGTTTTTGATATATTTGGCATCGCTTGCGGGTGCGAGTGTGGTTTTTTGCCACAATTAGCGGTTATAATATATATGGGGAAAATCGCGCACGGAATATGCGTTTTTCCGACTATATTGCCTGTGGAGGTATTTTAACTATGGCTAAAAACAGCGGCGCAGCCTGCCCCAAGTACGATGTGGGCGGTCAGGCGGTTATGGAGGGCGTAATGATGCGCTCGCCCGAACGCACGGCCGTGGCGGTCAGGCAGGAAAACGGCAAGATCGTGGTACGTGTCAAGCCTAATAAGCAGCTGAGTAAGAAATATAAAATACTGGGCTGGCCCATAATTCGCGGCGTAATCAACTTCTTTGTGATGATGGTACTGGGCATACAGACGCTGACCGAGTCCGCCGAAATGGCGGGCATGGAGGTCGAAGAGCCCAGCGAGTTCGAAAAGAAGATCGCCAAGACTCTGGGCAAGAGCGCCGAGGACATAATGATGGTGCTGGCGGTGGTACTGGCATTAGCGCTGTCGATTGGTCTATTCTTTATCGTGCCCACGCTTATCGAATCGTGGATACGCATTGGCATGACCGGCGGCGCGGCGGACGCGGTTTTGTCGGGCGGACAAAAGCTGCTGCTCAATCTTATCGGCGGCGTAATCCGCATAAGCATGTTCATTGGCTACGTACTGCTTGTGCGCAATGTCAAGGAGATCAAGCGCACATTCATGTACCACGGCGCCGAGCATAAGAGCATACACTGCCTGGAAAACGGCCTTGAACTGACCGTTGAAAACGTCAAAAAGCAGTCGCGCCTGCATCCGCGCTGCGGCACGAGCTTCCTTGTCTTCGTATTTTTGATAAGCATAATCGTATTCATATTCTTCGGCTCCAATGACGGCGGTCCGCTGATGCGCGTCGTGTCGCGCCTGCTTCTGCTGCCCGTGGTTGCCGGCATATCGTACGAGGTGCTGAAAGGTCTGGCGCATGCCGACGAGTCCAACCCGATAGTGCGCGCGCTCAAGTGGCCGGGCATGATGCTGCAAAAGCTGACCACTGCCGACCCGGACGACGATATGTGCCAGGTGGCTATCGAGTCGCTCAAATGCGCGCTCAACACCGACGACTGCATAAAGGAGCAGTACGAGCTGGAGAGCGATAAGCGCAAGGCAGCGGAGAGTAAGGACAAGGCTTAAGCAGATAAAAGTTACTGTATCGGGCGACATCCGGCATAAATCACGCCGCCATGCCGCCCGTAATTTTGCCCGCAAGGGCTAATGTGGGGGAAGATATGGCATTAAGCGATACGATGCGCGCGGCGGAGCAAAGGCTGCGCCTTTCGGGCGATGAAGATGCCGGGGCGGACGTTACGTGGCTCATGTGCGCGTGTATGAATTGCAAGCCATCGGGCTTAAAGCACGCGCCCGAAATAAGCGATGAACAGCGCGCGCGGTTTGAAAACATGCTCGCGCGCCGAGAAAGCGGAGAGCCTCTTCAGTACATACTGGGCGATCAGCCATTTCTGGACTGGTCGTTTAAGGTGGATGAGCGCGCGCTGATACCGCGCCCCGAAACAGAGGAGTTGTGCCTGAAAGTGCTTGACATTATGCGCGGCATGCATGCGCCGCGTATACTTGACATAGGCACGGGCACGGGCGCGATTGCCGTATCCATCGCGCTAAAGCGGCGCGATGCGCGCGTGACGGCCGTTGACATATCGCCCGATGCGCTTTCATTGGCGCGCGAGAACGCTCAAATGCTGGGCGCGAATGTCGAGTTTATTTTAAGCGACCTACTTGAAGGCGTGCGCGGGCGCAAGTTTGACTTTATCGTCAGTAACCCGCCCTACTTAACTAAAGACGACATGGCGGCGCTTCAAAAAGAGGTCAGGCGCGAGCCGGCACTTGCGCTCTATGGTGGAGAAGACGGGCTGGACTTTTACAGGCGCATTATAAAAGGTGCGCCCGATGTACTTAATACACATGGATATATCGCATTTGAGGTGGGCGCAGGTCAGGCGGGGGACGTGAGTGCGCTGCTTTACGATGCGTTTGAACAAATCGAAATTTGCCGCGATATAAACGGCGTGGAGCGCATGGTATGTGCGCGCCGGCGGGCGTAATTGCGGCGCGACTGCGGGAGGAAATTTTATGGCCAATACCGATAAGCCCGCCTGGCTGAGTCAGGCGGAACGGCTGGAGAACAGGTACGAGGAACTGAGCATACAGATATCCCAGCCCGACGTAATAAGCGATATGCCGCTGTGGCGCAAGCTAATGCGCGAGCATAGCGAGCTGGAAGGCGTATACACGCATATGCGCGAGTACCGCCGCATGAATGAGGAGCTGGAGTCGGCGCGCGAATTGCTAAATGACAGCGACATGGCGGACATGGCGCGCGAGGAAATAGCCGAGATTGAAGAGAAGCTCCCCGAATGCGAGCGCGAGCTTAAACTGCTGCTGCTGCCCAAGGACCCCGATGACTTCCGCAATGTCGTGCTTGAGGTGCGCGCCGGCGCGGGCGGCGATGAAGCGGGGCTGTTCGGATACGAATTGGTGCGCATGTATCAGCACTATGCCGACTCCAAGGGCTGGAAGGTCGAAATGACCGAGGACGGCGAAACCGAGCTGGGCGGCATAAAGGAAGCCGTAATGCTAATACAGGGTCAGGGCGCATTCGCGCGGCTCAAGTACGAAAGCGGCGTACACCGCGTGCAGCGCGTGCCGGTGACCGAATCGTCCGGACGCATACATACGTCTACCGCCACTGTCGCGGTTCTGCCCGAGGTGGAGGACGTCGACTTGGAGATAAACCCGGGCGATCTGCGCATAGATACGTATCGCGCATCGGGCGCGGGCGGTCAGCACGTCAACCGTACCGACTCCGCCGTGCGTATAACACACCTGCCCACGGGCTTGGTCGTCACATCGCAGGACGAGCGCAGTCAGATACAGAACCGCGAAAAGGCAATGCGCGTGCTGCGCAGTCGCCTGTACGATATGCTGCGCCAGCAGCGCGATGCCCAGTATTCGGACAAGCGCCGCTCTCAGGTGGGCACGGGCGATCGCTCTGAGCGAATACGCACGTATAACTTCCCGCAGGGGCGAGTGACCGACCACCGCATTAACCTGACGCTGTATAGGATAGGCGAGGTAATGAACGGCGATCTGGACGAAATTATCGATGCGCTAATTATGGAGGATCAGGCGCGCAAACTCGCCGCGCAGTTGGCGGCGGACTAAGCGGGGGGAGGTGCAGCTTAAATGAAGGTCGCCATATTCGACATGGACGGCACGCTAATCGATTCCATGCACTATTGGCGCACGGTGGCGATTGAATTCCTGCGCGAGCGCGGCTTTGAACCGACTAAAGAGATTTGCGATAAGGCATACCTTATGTCGGTGCGCGATGCGCCCAAGCTGTTTAGGCAGTATTACGACATTGCCGAAACCGACGATGAGTATAACGAGCTGGTCAACCAAATAATGTTTCGCCACTACGACACAGATGTCACGCTCAAGCCGTATGCCGATAAGTACCTAAAAAAATTGCGCAGTCGGGGCGTTATATGCGTCCTTGCGACCGCGACGTGGCGCCCGATTACATTGCCGCTAATCGAGCGATTGGGCATACGCGATTACTTCACATGCGACGGGCGCGAATACATGGTCTGCCGCGATGAGATGGGCATGAGCAAGGCATCGGACGAGTACTATCCCACGCTGCTTAAGAAGTTCGGCTTTAGCGCTTCCGACTGCGTCATGTTCGAGGATGCGCTGTACTCAATGCGCACGGCCAAGCGCGCCGGACTCAAGGTCTGCGCGATTGAAGAAGAGACCGCGGCGGCGAACATTGACGAGATAAAGCAGCTTGCCGATAGGTACATACACGGTTGGCGCGAGCTGGTCGAGGGCGAATAGGTACATTTCGCACTGCATCCGTATTTTCGGCGCTGTATGAATTTTATCGATTTGAACTGCTCAAGAGCAGTTAATGTAGACTTTTTTTCCTAAATGGTGTATCATGATATAAACAAAAAGCATGGGGGTACGGTCAAATGCAGCATCAAAAATTCTGCTATAAAACTTTGGACGAAATACGTACGCGCGCATCGGAAGTCGGCGCATGGCTTCCGCTCAGCGATGATATATCTGTACTGTCCACACCCGTCGAAATAAACGGACGCAAATTGCCCAACCGCTTCGCACTGCAGCCCATGGAGGGCACCGATGGCACCGAGGACGGTCGCCCGGGTGAACTAACCATACGCCGCTATAAGCGTTTCGCGGCGGGCGGCGCGGCACTCATTTGGTTCGAGGCAGTCGCAACCGCGCCCGAGGTACGCGCAAGCGCGCATCAATTGCGCATTACGCCTGAAAACGTGGACGACTTCAAGCGCCTTGTCGAGAGCATGAAGGAAATAGGCCTAAAGGAAAACGGCTTTGAGCCCATGATAATAATGCAGGCGACTAACTCGGGCCGCTACTCCAAGCCGCACGGCTATCCCGAGCCTCTGATTGCGTACAACAACCCGATATTCGAGGGCGATCAGCCCATCGACAAGAGCCGCATACTGACCGATGACCAGCTCAAAAATTACGAATCGCTGTTCGGACCGGCCTGTAAGCTGGCACAGCAGGCGGGCTTTGACGGCATGGACGTAAAGTGCTGTCATAGGTATCTGGCGTGCGAGCTGCTCTCCGCGTTCACGCGCGAAGGCGAGTACGGCGGCAGCTTCGAAAACCGCACGCGCTTCTATCGCAACGCGATAAAGGCCGCCAAGGCCGAGGCGAAGGGCGACTTCCTGATAACCAGCCGCCTGAACGTATACGATGGATTCGAGTACCCCTACGGCTTCGGCGTGCGCAGCGAGACCGGACTTACGCCGTGGCTGGATGAGGGCGTCAAACTTGCACGCATACTGCGCGATGAGTTTAACTTTAAGCTCCTCGACATCACCATCGGCAACCCCTACAAGAACCCGCATGTCAACCGCCCGTACGACAACGGCGGATACATACCCGACGAGCATCCGCTCTACGGCGAAGGCCGCATGATGGAGTGCGTCAGCACCATACAGAAGGCTATCCCCGAGGTGCCGGTAATAGGCTCGGCGTACAGCTATCTGCGCCAGTTCAGCCCCAACCTGGCGGCGGGCATGATAGACGGCGGTCACTGCGCAATGGCGGGCTTTGGACGCATGGCGTTCGCGTACCCCGACTTCGCAAACGACATTATCAAAAACGGCGCTCTGGATCCCAAGAAGGTGTGCATAACCTGCGGTCAGTGCGCGGCACTTCTGCGCGCGGGCATACCGGCGGGCTGCGTAGTGCGCGACCGCGATGTGTATAAGGTACAGCAATAATCGAATAATTTAAACAGATAAAGGCATCTGCGTGGGCTAAGCCATGGGCAGATGCCTTTTTTTAAAAAACATAGGGAAGGGAGATATGCGCATGGCGGATGTGTATGGCATGCAGCTTAAGGAAAACACAAATGAGGAAATACTGCCCGGCTATAGCGATGACTTTCCGTACATATGCTCGCGCGCGTTTGTGGATAAGTACAGCGTCCAGTGGCATTGGCATAGGGCACTTGAGCTGTTCTGGGTGGAGAACGGCGTAATCGAGATGGAAACGCCGCAGTGCCGCAAACGCTTTTCTGCCGGATCGGGCGGTCTGGTCAATAGCGATGTACTGCACACGGCGCATCCGTGCGCGAATGACCAACCCACCGTGCAGCGCGTACACCTTTTCGATGCGACATTGATAAGCGGTGCGCCCGACAGCCGCATTGCAAAGAAGTACATCGCGCCCATAACCGGCAGGGCAGATATCGAGCTGATACCGCTTATGCAGGACATTCCCGAGCACGCGAAGGCATTGGAGCTGCTCCAAAACTCATTCGATATGGATTC
>CAYTOU010000072.1:6020-10206 GCA_964439295.1 uncultured Oscillospiraceae bacterium | reverse complement strand
GTACAATGCTAATGAAGATTTTTGCAGAAACCCGCAAAAATCTTCATTAGAAATCGTATCCCGCCTTTTTTGAATAACAAACATCGCCGAGCAGCCCTAAAGCCGCTCGGCGATGTTTGTATGTCTATTGTTAGTGACTAGTGACTAGTAGGCGAGTGACTAGCTTAAGTATAGAATGCAAAGTGACGATTTAGTGGTCAATAGTCACTCCGTCCCCCGCATACTAACTCAAAGCTATTCCCTAATCCCTGTTCCCTAGTCCCTCGTAACCCCCCGCGCACTAACCAAACCTAACAGCTAACCGCTAACGGCTAACAGCTAGCAAATCACCGCGCCAGACGCACTTCCATCCACACCTGCTCGTACAGATCCATAACGTCGCTCGCGTCGTGGAAGAACTCGCAGCGGTCGGTTACGTCGGAAGAGGGGTTGATTACCGCCAGCTGACGCTCGTCGGTTATGTCCAGATTGTCGGCGACCGACTTGATCGGGGTGGAGTAGTAGATGTAGTTGACGTTCAGGGTGGCTATGTCCTCGCGGCACATGAAGTTGATGAAGGCCTCGGCGCATTCCTTGTTCTGGCTGCCCTTGGGTATGCACATGCCGTCAACCCATATGTTGGAGCCTTCCTTGGGCACTACATAGTCCAGCTTGTCGTTTTTGAGCATCGCGTAGAGCGCGTCGCCCGAGTACACAACGCCCATAGCGGCCTCGCCGCCCACCATCTTGTCCTTTATTTCGTCCAGCATGTAGCCCGCGGGTATGCCGTCGGTCTTCTGCTTGACGAGCAGTTCCTTGGCCTCGTTGAGCTCGTTTTCGTCGCGGCTGTTCATCGAATAGCCCAGCTTCTTAAGCGCCAGACCAATCGTGTCGCGCTGAGAGTTCATCATGAACACCTGACCCGCGTACTGGGTATCGAACAGCGCGTCCCACGAATCGATGGGCGCGGAGACCATTTCGGTGTTGTACAGTATGCCGAAAGTGCCCCACATGTACGGCACCGAGTACGCCTCATCGGGGTCGTAGTCGGGACTGCGCAGCGTGTCGATTACGTTTTCGGCGTTGGGTATGTTGGTTTTGTCCAGTGTCTCCAGACGGTCTTCCTTTATCAGACGCTCTATCATGTAGTCGGACGGGAAAATCACGTCATAGTTGGCCGCGCCCGCCTCCAGCTTGGTGTACATCTCTTCGTTTGTGGTATAGTTGACGTACTCGACCTTCGCGCCGGTCTCTTCCTCGAACATGGTTACCACGTCGGGATCTATGTAGTCGTAGCAGTTGAATACCGTCAGCGTAACGCCCGCGAACTCGCCCTCGGCAAGTGCGCAGGGAGCCAGCGCCGTCATGAGCAGCGCAAGTACAACCAGAGCCGCGATCTTCTTCATTTCCTTTTTCCTCCGTATGGTTGATGATGGTTTATTACATTTCATCCAGACTGGAGCGGCGGTTGACAATCAGCAGCAGCACCAGTATGGTCAGAAACATGAGTGTGGATAGCGCGTACATAGTGGGTTCAACGCCCCTGCGCGCCGCGGAGTAGACTATCATGGACAGGTTCTGATCCGTGCCGCTGGTGAAGTAGCTTATTACGAAATCGTCCAGCGACATCGTGAATGCCAGAAGAGCCCCGGTAACAACGCCCGGCATAACCTCGGGCAGTATTACCGAAAACAGTGCCTTCATCGGGTGGCAGCCCAGATCCAGCGCCGCCTCGTACATGTTGGGGTCCATTTGCTGTAGGCGCGGCATAACCGCGAACAGCACGTACGGCGTGTCAAACGCTATATGCGCCAGTATCATCGTGCCCATGCCCAGGGGGATCTTAACGAATATGAACATAAGCATCAGCGATACGCCGGTCACTATATCGGGTGTGGTCATGGGCAGGTAGCTTAGGTTGATTAGCGCGTTTGCCCAGCCCTGTTTCATCGAATGAATGCCTATCGCGCCCAATGTGCCCAGTATGGTCGAGCACACGGTCGCGATTGCCGCGACCTCCAGCGTGACCTTGAGCGCGGCGATTATCGAGCTGCTTGTAAACAGCTTCTTATACCAGTCCAGCGTAAAGCCCGTCCATTCGGCGCGCGATATGCTCTGGTTGAACGACAGCGCGATCATGATTATAATCGGCAGGTACAAAAACGCCAGTATGAGCGCCAGGTAGGTACACTTGAATGCGCGCCAGCCGCGACCGGCGCCGTGATGAGCTGTCACCACATACCGCCTCCCTTCCCTTCGGGATCGGCCTTGCGCAGAAAGTACATCGATATAAGTATCAGTATCATCATGACCAGCGACATCGCGCTACCCACATTGCGGTTGTTCATGGTGATGAAGTACTCTTCTATCATATCGCCCATCAGGTATATCATGCCGCTGGACATCAGGCGCGATACCGCGAATGTCGTGACCGCCGGCATGAATACCATCGTTATGCCCGACACAATGCCCGGCATGGATAGCGGTATGACCACGCGCAGAACTACGTTTGCGCTGTTTGCGCCCAGGTCCTGCGCCGCCTCGATTACCTTGCGGTCCAGCTTCTTAAGCACCGTGTATATCGGCAGTATCATAAATGGCAGGAAGTTATATACCATGCCCACCAGAACCGCGCCCTCTGTGCCTATCATCTGCTGTTTGGGCAGACCCAGCATCTCGAATATCGAATTGATAACGCCGTTGTTTTCAAACAGAGTCATCATCGCGTACGTGCGCAGAAGGAAGTTCATCCACATGGGCAGAAGTATCAGCACGCCCAGCGACGCGCCCTTACTCATATCCTTTGACGCCATGAAGTACGCCGTGGGATACCCCAGCAGTAGGCATATAACCGTGCAGTACAGCGCCAGGCGCAGACTATCCATAAGTACCGACGTGTACTGGGTTATCTTTGTCATGTTATCCAGCGTAAACTCGCCCGACTTTGTCGTGAACGCGTAGTAGCACACGAACACGAGCGGCACTATTGTAAACAGCACGCTCCACACGGCATATGGCGCGGCAAACCACGATCGCTTCACTTGACATCGCTCCTCGCCATTACGTGTATATTGAACGGCACTATTGTCAGTCCCACGCGACTGCCCGCGGGCTGCATGGTGGTGGAATGTATGCGCCAGTCGAATCCGCCCGCGCGCACCTTCATCTCGTAATGCACGCCCTTGAACGTCACGCTCATGACCTCGCCCACAAGCATGCCCACGTCTTCACCGACGACCATTACATCCTCGGGACGCACGACTACGTCAACCGGCACATTGCGCCCGAAGCCCTCGTCCACGCACTCGAAGTTGCGCCCGCACATCTTAACCAGATCGTCCTCTATCATTGTGCCGTGCAGTATGTTGCTTTCGCCTATGAACGCGGCGACGAACGCGTTCTTGGGCTCGTCGTATATGCGCTTGGGGTCGCCTATCTGCTGTATGCGCCCGCCCTGCATGACCGCTATCGTGTCGCTCATGGTGAGCGCCTCTTCCTGGTCGTGCGTGACGTATACGAACGTGATGCCCAGCTTTTGCTGCATTTCCTTTAGCTCGATCTGCATTTCCTTGCGCAGTTTGAGATCCAGCGCGCCCAGCGGCTCGTCAAGCAATAGCACTTCCGGCTCATTGACCAGCGCGCGCGCGATTGCGATGCGCTGCTGCTGGCCGCCCGACATTGCGTCTACAGACCGCTTTTCAAAGCCCTCTAGGTTTACCAGCTTGAGCATGCGCTTTACGCGCGTTTCGATTTCGCTCTTGGGCATTTTTTTGAGCTTAAGACCGAATGCGATGTTTTCGTACACGTTCAGGTGCGGGAACAGCGCGTATTTCTGAAACACCGTGTTGACCCTGCGCTTATAGGGCGGGACGTTTGCGATGTCCTTGCCCTCGAACAGCACCTGACCCTCGTCGGGGTACTCAAATCCGCCGATTATGCGCAGCATGGTAGTCTTGCCGCAGCCCGACGGTCCCAGCAGCGTTATGAACTCGCGCTTGCGAATGTACAGATTGACATTGTCAAGCGCGCGGGTTTCGCCAAAGTCCTTAGTGATGCCCTTTAGATCGATAAGATGCGTATCTTCAACCATACTGCGCTCCTTTTACTTTTTTAAACGATATTTGGGAAGCAGTTAAAGCCTCTGCGTCGCTTGGGGGTGTAAACTCTCCTCTGCGGGAACGTGACCTCTCCGCCCGCGAGCCGCGGG
>CAYTOU010000072.1:3445-5920 GCA_964439295.1 uncultured Oscillospiraceae bacterium | reverse complement strand
GAACGTGACCTCTCCGCCCGCGAGCCGCGGGCACCTCTCCTTTCAGGCGAGGCAGGGGCTTAGTTACGGCGCGGCTTTACTCTCACAAGCAACAATCCTCGTCACGATACCGCCAAAGCGCGGGCAAATCAACGAAGCAACGCCGCCGCCTAACCCATGGCTCCCCTGAAAGGGGAGCTGTCACCGCAGTGACTGAGAGGTCACCGTCCCTCGTAACCCCGCACACTAACTCAAACTAGTCACTCGCCTACTATCCACTAGTCACTAGTCACCAATCCCTAAAACGTCGGCGGCGTACTGACCCACAGCACCCTTGCCACGCTCTTGCCCGCGTTGACTATGTAGTGCGTTTCGGCGGGCTTAAAGCAGAAGCTCTCCTCGCGGCGCACGCGTATCTTGCGCTCGCCCAACATCAGATTTATCGTGCCCTGCAGCACAAAGCCGAATTCCTCGCCCTCGTGCGGATTTTCCGGGTACGTGCTGCCGCCCGGCTGCATTTCGACCAGTATCGGCTCCATGCGGTTCTTCTGCGCATTGGGTACCAGCCATTTTATTGACCCGCGCAGTCCCTCCGCATCCTCCTTTACGAACATGTCCTCGTCCGTATAGCAGATCTTTTCCTCGGGCCGCTCGTCAAAGAAGCTCTTCAGGTCGCTGCCCAGACATTCCAGTATGTCCGACAGCGTGGCTATGGACGGCGAGGTCAAATCGCGCTCCAGCAGCGATATAAAGCCCTTGCTCAGTTCACACCTGTCCGCCAGCTCCTCCATTGTCAGTCCGCGCTGCGTCCTCAAGCGGCGCACCTTCGCGCCTATCTGCATAATAACGCCTCCACTGCCTCCGGCGGCCCACGCTCGCCGGTGTTTAGTAATTCTAAACCATAAGGCGATGTATATTAAACCACAAAGCAGCCCCCTTGTCAATATACATTTGCCCCGTATCTGAATTTAACATGCTTTCCGAATCCAAACCTGCAATTTACCCCAATCAAGCCCGATTTTTACGCACATTAGCGTTTAAATGCATTCAAAAAGCGCCCAACCCGTACGGATTGAGCGCTTTTTACGCGGTTTAAAATACTAAACCCGCGCGCGTCGTTAATGAAACGCCATATCAGATATTGTCGCCGGTAATGCCGCGCTTGCCGCCGAAGCAGTAGAGGCAGTGCGCAAGCCCCGCAATCGAGCAAATCAGCGTAAACGCGTACACGGGCGCATACCCCAGACTCCCCGACACCATGCCGACAAAGAGCGTGCCGAAATTGGCGGGCAGCATCGCCATGCTGGTCATCGCGTTATACATCGCGCGCTTATCCTCGGGCACGCCGGCAATCAGGTAATTGCCGTAGCCCGACCAGCCGACCGTCGAAAACTGAGTAAAGAACATTATAAACGCCAGCGGCAAAAGTATATTCGCGCCCGCCTCGGCCATGAATATGCTTAGGACGCTCACTATACCCACGGCGACGTTTGCGATCTGAGTGAGTATCATGACTATCCTATAGCCGCGGCGCATGGACAACTGTCCCCAGAACACGCCGCCCAGCAGCTGCCCCACCACCTGCACGGTCAGAAGGGTTGCCACATCGCCATCGCCCAGTCCGCCCATGCTGCGTCCGAATAGTATATTGACGGGCGCGGCCAGCAGTCCGCACAGGTAGAGCATGCGCGCGATTGTCGTGCGCCTAAACACCTGAGAAGAGCGTATCATGGGCATGAAGTTACGCATATACTGCTTTATGTCCACGCGCGGGGCGTTGGCGTTTGCCTGAGCAATCTCCTGCTCGGCGCCGTCCTTATCGCGTATGAGCGCCAGCGCGCAGGCGTTAAGCACCAAGACAAGTCCCGCCGTACCGAATATGACGATATAGCGCATATGCTCGTCCAGACTGCTCGCCATGACCCACGCGACCAATCGACCGCCCAGTATGCCCATTATACCGCCGAACACGTAGTTATAGCTCTGCACGCGTCCGCGCATCATGACCGGTATCGTGCGCGACATCATTTCGATCCACAGCAGCGACACGAATCCGTCGAACAGGTAGAACAGCGAGTAGCATATCAAAAACGCCCACGCCGCCGCCTTACCGTCCAGCCCCACCAGCATGAGTATTGCGCTCACCAGCACCATGGGGCGCCCGATGAAGCCGAATATGCGCATCGCCCGCCGCTGATTGCTAAGGCGGCTAATGAACATACTCATCAAAAACTGACCCACCGCCGCCATAGCGGTCTTGAGCGTCGCCGCCAGGCCCGAATACACCGGACTACCCGCGAAGGAGTCCAGGAACACGGCGATAACCGTATTCGTATCCAGCAGTGACATTGCCGTCCAGAATATCGTGCTCTCCAGCAGCATGTGGAAAAAGTTATACCGCACGATATCCTTGCTCCGCGGCGAAATCGCCGCGCGCAGTTTCTCCGATACTGTCATGGTGTTACCTCCGTGTGCGGGCGCGTGTGCGCGCGCGCC
>CAYTOU010000072.1:0-3345 GCA_964439295.1 uncultured Oscillospiraceae bacterium | reverse complement strand
TCTCCGATACTGTCATGGTGTTACCTCCGTGTGCGGGCGCGTGTGCGCGCGCGCCAGCTGTTAGCCGTTAGCTGTTAGCGGTTAGCTTGAGTTAGTGTGCGGGCGCGTAGACGCGCCAGCCGTTAGCCGTTAGCCGTTAGCTGTTAGCTTTGAGTTACTGTGCAAGTGGCTTTTCAGAACTAATATTCTATTGCCTGTTTCATGCTCGGTGTTCCTTATTGGCGCTGTGTTGAGTTAGAATGCTGAGCAGCTCTGCATTCTAACTAAAGCTAACGGCTAACCGCTAACCGCTAACAGCTCCCCCCACTAAATCCCGCGCGCAAACTTATGTATCTGCTCCATAACGGCGGCGGTGCCGTCGCGCTGCGGGCAGGCCGCGATTGCGCCCTCCAGCGCGCGGCGCTGCTTGTACACGTCTATTACGCCCTGCGCGAGCGTATCGGCGGTCATGTTCTCCTGCATGAGCACATGGCACATGCCGCGCGCGCGGAAGGATTCGGCGTTGAGAATCTGGTCGCCGCGGCTGGCTCCCTTGGGATAGGGTATCAGCAGCGCGGGCTTTTTGAGCGCCAGTATCTCGCACAGCGTATTGGAGCCGGCGCGCGACACAATTACGTCGCTCATGGCGTATATGTGCGCCATCTCCTCGCGCATGTACTCGAACTGCCTGTAGCCGGGGACGTTGTTCAGGCTCTCGTCCAGATTGCCCTTGCCGCACAGGTGCGCCACGTCGAACACGCGCGTAAGCTGCGGCAGCGCCTCGCGCAGTGCCGCGTTGACCGCCTGCGCGCCTAGCGATCCGCCCGTCATCATAAGCACAGGACGCTTGCCCGAAAAGCCGCATATGCGCAGACCCTCTTCGCGCCTGCCCATAAACAGGTCGCGCCGCATGGGCGTGCCCGTGCATACGCCCTTCGCGCCCGCCGCCTTAGCCGCCTCGGGGAATGTCGTGCATACCGCGCAGCTGAGTGGCGCGCTTAAGCGATTGGCCAGTCCGCTGGTCATATCGCTTTCGTGCACAATGACCGGCACGCGGTGCAGCCACGCGCCGTACACGACGGGCACGGACACGAAGCCGCCCTTTGAAAAGACTATATTGGGCTTAATCTTACCTATCAGATGCGCCGCCTTCACGCTGCCCGCCAGCACCTTGAACGGGTCGGTGAAGTTCTTTATGTCAAAGTACCGCCTGAGCTTGCCCGACGGCACGCTGTGATACTCCACATCGGGTATGCGCGAAATCAGATCGCGCTCCATGCCGTTTTGAGTACCTATATAATGTATCTCCCAGTTTTCCTCGCGTAATGCCTCAATCAGCGCAATGTTGGGCGTAACATGCCCCGCAGTGCCGCCGCCGGTCAAAACAATCCGCCGCATAAGCCCACTCCCTTGAATCTCGTATTATCTAAGTCATGTATTCGGTAAATGTTATTATAGCATTTGCCGTTGTGTTTTGAAGTAGTTGTGTGTTATTTTTAGCTGTTGCGGGGGGAGCTGTTAGCTGTTAGCCGTTAGCTTGAGTTAGAATGCTGAGTGACGATTTAGTGGTTAGTGTCCAGTGGTCAGTGGTCAGTTTGAGTTAGAGTGCAGAGTAACCCCTCAATCTAACTCAGCACAGCGCAACTAAGGCACATAATGTCCGAAACAAGCAATAGAATATTAGTTTTGAAAAGCTACTTGCACACTAACTCAAGCTATTCCCTGATCCCTGTTCCCTAGTCCCTCGTACCCCCGCATTCTAACTCAAACTAGTCACTCGCCTACTAGTCACTAGTCACTAACTCCCCGCACTACTTACTCAAAGCTAACAGCTAACAGCTAACCGCTAACGGCTGGCGCGTGCGCCCGCGCGCACGCGCCCGTAATCGCCACATAAAAGCCGCCTAAGCGCGCTTGACTACCGGCACGTTGAATGATAAACTTTACATGAATATGTAGATAGAACGGAGGCTGCATTATGCCTGATAGAATAGATAAGCTGTACGTGGTTGTACCCTGCTATAACGAGCAGGAAGTGCTGCCGGAGACTACGCGGCGCCTAAATGAAAAGCTAAGTGCTTTGATCAAGGCGGGCAAGATCAGCCCGGATAGCCGCACACTGTACGTGGACGACGGCTCAAAGGATAAGACGTGGGCGCTCATCGAAAAGGCGCATGCCGAAAACCCGCTGTTCGAGGGCATTAAGCTCTCGCGCAACCGCGGGCACCAGAACGCGCTGCTCGCCGGACTCATGTCCGCAATGGATAAGAGCGACATGGTCATATCCATGGACGCCGATCTGCAGGACGACATCAACGCCATGGATAAGTTCATCGACGAATACTACTCGGGTCACGACATCGTCTACGGCGTGCGCTCCTCGCGCGCGACCGATACCGCGTTCAAGCGTATGACCGGCGAGGGCTTTTATAAGGTCATGCGCAAACTGGGCGTGGACATAGTGGACAATCACGCCGAGTATAGACTCATGAGCCGCCGCGCGCTCAAGGCGCTCAGCCAGTACGACGAGCGCAACCTCTTCCTGCGCGGCATAGTGCCGCTGCTGGGCTATCCCACCGCGATAGTGCCCTACGAGCGCGCCGAACGCTTCGCCGGCGAGACCAAGTACCCGCTAAAGAAGATGATATCGTTCGCGATGGAAGGCATAACTTCCTTCAGCGTAAAGCCGCTGACGTTCATAATGTGGCTGGGCATTATAATAATGGCGATAAGCGCGCTGTGCATGCTTGTGTGGCTGTGCATGGGCGGTGGCGTGGCGCTGATATCCTGCTCGCTGTGGCTAGTGGGCGGCATACAGCTGCTCTGCACCGGCGTGCTGGGCGAATATATAGGAAAGATCTACTCCGAAGTCAAGCGCCGCCCGCGGTACTTTGTCGAGAAGTGGGCGGGGGACGAGGGGGAGAGCCGTTAGCGGTTAGCCGTTAGCCGTTAGCTTTAGTTAGTGTGCGGGCGCGGCGTAGGGATTAGGGAACAGGGATTAGGGAACAGATTGAGTTTGTGTGCGGGCGCGGGCGCGCCAGCCGTTAGCGGTTAGCGGTTAGCCGTTAGCTTGAGTTAGAGTGAATAGCTGCTCATACATATGTTGCGTTTAAACAACTGCATCTTCTCGCGCAACTCCGGTATATGGTTGCGCGAGCCGGATGGCAACTCATACAACTCGATACGCGTCCGCAAACAAGTTTTCGCGCCCCACTCTAATATATGGTGGGGCGTGAACTGCACTGCCGACTCTCCCCTGAGCCGCCGAACGGGTTCGGCGGTGAACATCCGCGGGTGAATCGTTCTACCAAAGTCAAATCCCATTCGCGGAGACCCGAAACAAGTAAGATAACAATACGCGGGGAG
>CAYTOU010000071.1:0-10212 GCA_964439295.1 uncultured Oscillospiraceae bacterium | reverse complement strand
AATTAAGCGTAAATAAGGTACGCAAATCACGAAACAAGCAATAGAATTTTAGTTCCGAAAAGCATCTAGCACTCTAACTAAAGCTAACGGCTAACCGCTAACCGCTAATGGCTACCTCCGCCAACAGCTAACAGCTACATTGCGCGAGCCAGTCGAATCTCGCGCCGCTTAATAGCCGCTTCCCACTCCGCAATGGCACTCGGCGTACGCGGCTTGAATGTGGGGACTTTCGCCGGGCGCTCGTCCGGACCTAAGGCAACAAATACCAGATACGCGCGGTTCACCTGATAGCGGCTGCCGTCGCGCTGCTCGACATAGCTGTCTACGCGCACTTCCAGCGACGTGTTGCCCGTCCAGGTTACTACCGCTTCCTGCACAATGACGTCGTCCATGTGCGCCGCCGCCATGAAGTTTAGATTGTCCACACATACCGTCGTCACGTTCATGTGCGTGTATTGCCGTGCCGCAACCGCCGCGATTATGTCTATCCACGACATCATCTGCCCGCCGAATAGACGCGGATGCTCCGCGCCGCTGCAGTGCTGCGGCAAGACAATCTGTACACTGGTTACAACATTAAGCTGACTGTCAGCCATTCTCGCTCACCCCGAGTAGTGCGTGTATGTCGCATGCCACATTAAACTCAGGCACATGTACATGTATACCGCTGCCTTGCATTTCATCGACAAATAGCTGCGGATCAATCGTGTTTTCAACGAACATGCCGTAGTGGTTCGGCACAACCACGCGCGGCTTAAGTATCTTCGCAAGCTTTGCCGCCTCGTGATAGTCCATGTTGCCCAAACGCCCGTTTATGCATATGAACATCACGTCCACGCGCAGCGCGCCTATGTCCTCAAGCACGCGGTCGTATAGCGTGTCGCCGCTGAAATATAGGTGTACGCCGTGGTACTCCACAAATACGCCAATCGCTTCCGGCGCGGTGTGTACCGCCGGCACGCCCATTATGCGCGCCTCGCCCAGATGCATTACGTCGCCCGAGCCTAGGCGGTGTAATTGATTGTCCTGTATGCCGAGCTCCCGCATGTGCTCAAGGCAACTTTCGGGTCCCGCATACGCGTTTTCACCCTTGGGCGCATACGCAATCGTGTCAGGGTCTAAGTGATCCTGATGGTCGTGCGTGGTGATAATTAAGTCAGCCCTGAGATCCTTGGGCTCAATCGGCAGCGGCATAACCCGCTTGAATCCGTCAACCTTGACAACCGAATCGCTCAGGTACGGATCGATTATAAGGCGCTTGTCGCCTAAAGCTACGTCAAATCCGCCCTGTCCCAGCCATTTATAGCTAAACATATCGGGCACCTCCCAATTTGCTTCATGATATAATGATAATCGCTTCACCCACATATGTCAAGCAATTGACGTAATAAAACGCCTTAACGGTTGAATTAAGGCCGCTTTGGTGGTATACTACTTTTCGCCACGTTTTTTGTGAAATTGGGGGAGAGTAGCATGGCTAAACTGTATTTCCGCTATGGCGCAATGGGCTCGTCTAAGACCGCTAACGCCATTATGGTTCAGTATAATTATCAGGAGCGCGGGCAAAAGGCGCTCATGCTTAAACCGAAACTGGATAACCGCGACGGCGCCCGCGAGGTCGGCTCGCGCGCAGGTCTGCATACCGCGTGTAACTATGTTGAGGAGATGGACTCTCTGCCGCTAAGCCAATACGACTGCATAATAGTCGATGAGGCGCAGTTCCTGACCCGTGCACAGGTCGAAAAGCTCGTGCATATCGTCGATGATATGAATATACCCGTCATTTGCTACGGACTGCGCACCGATTTCCAAAATAACCTCTTCGAAGGCAGCATGTGGCTGCTCGCGTGGGCGGATAGCATTGAGGAGCTTAAAACCGTCTGCTGGTGCGGCAAAAAGGCGGTCTGTAACGCCCGCGTGCACGATGGTAAGGTCGTTAAGTCCGGCGAACAGATTCTCTTGGGCGGCAACGAAAGCTATGTGGCGCTCTGCCGTAAACACTGGGCAAATGGTCAACTCAAGCCCGAATGATCAAAAATACAATCCGGAGGCAAATCCATGCCGCGTAAAACTGTACCCGATGCCAATACTCGCGCCCGCATACTGGATGTGGGCGCACGCCTGCTGTTCGAAAACGGCTTCGACGGCACCAGCATCCGCTCAATCATGAACGCCGCGGGCGCCAATGTGGGCATGTTCTATTATTACTTTGGTGGCAAAGACGAACTGATTCACGAAATAATAATGGGCTTTTTCGAGCCCTACCGCGCCGACCTCGAGGTCATCGTAAACGACGCGCATAACGTGCCTTATCACGCGATCGTCCGCTTCTTTAAGTACGTGGAAGGCTGCGTGCGCGCCTTCCGCATTAAGTACGGCAGCCGCATACACTCGTCCGTGCGCATGGCAATCCGCGAACACTCCTTAACCGTAATGGTGCCCTATATGGAAAGTATCATTAACACCATGATAGAGTACGGCGCGCACCCGTCCATGGACGCGCACACCATGGCTATATTTCTCTCCCACGGCATAGGTAATTGCCTGCTGCTAGAAAAATCCGATTGGGTGGAAAACGTAGCCGATGACTTGACCCGCACGATAGACCTGATCATGGGTATTGACGAAAATGCAGCTCGTATAATGCAACAAAGAGGTACACAATTAAACTAATCCTTACAATAATGAAACACTGAAAGCGCTTGTGGCAATTGACACAAATACACCGTCGATGTTATAATCAGTTTGTCAAAAACAGAAACGCATGTGCGTTTTGTAATCCAACATTAGGAGGAATTAATTCAACCGTGTTGGAGTTTTTTTGACCGCTTTTGCCAAATACCATGTAGATTTAACTACACTTTTGAAGGCAATGAGCGTTAATACTGTTCGCAATACGCCCGATATAAGCGAGCGTAGTACAATTACTCAAGCGAGGAGTGAAATGGTCGATGGTAAAAAACGTCAACGCAGCACCCGTCAGACGCGTGAATAACAAGCGCGCCAAGCAGATAAAGTTACTGCTTATGCTGCTGCCCTTCCTGATCCTGTCGGGCATATTCTCATATGCGCCTCTGTTTGGCTGGAGTTACGCATTCTTTGACTTCACGCCGGGCGTATCGATATTCGATTCCAAGTTCGTGGGCCTAAAGTACTTTAGGCGCATATTCAGTTCGGGCGACTTCTTGAAGGTCATGCGCAATACGCTCACGATATCCTTTTTGAACATATGCTGCTCCATTTTGCCGGCGGCATTCGCAATCGAGCTTTCTCTGGTGCGCAGCAAGCGCTATGCCAAGCTGGTTCAGACCGGCTCCTCGATACCCAACTTCATTTCGTGGGTTCTGGTATACTCGATAGTGTTCATGCTGATCTCCTCCGAGGACAGCGCGATGAACATGATTCTGAAAAACCTCGGCATTGTAGAAAAGTCGTTAAGCCCCTTGACTGACTTGGATCACGCATGGACGATTCAGGTGCTCATAGGCATTTGGAAGTCACTGGGCTATAACGCGATAATATACCTCTCCGCCATTACATCAATCGACCAGGAACTGTATCAGGCGGCCGACGTCGACGGCGCAAACGCGTGGCAGAAGGTGCTGCACGTGACCATACCCGGACTGCTGCCGACATTCTTCGTACTGCTCCTGCTGGCTATATCCAACATGCTCTCTAACGGCTTCGACCAGTATTGGCTCTTGGCAACCGGCATGACCTGGGATAAGCTGGAGGTTTTCGATACCTACGTATACCGCATGGGCATAAAGAACATGGAGTACTCCCTGGCGACCGCAATGGGCATATTCAAGTCCGTGGTCAGCATAGTGCTTCTGACATTCGCCAACGTCATGTCCAAGAAGATACGCGGCGTATCGATCTTCTAAAAGGAGGGGAACAGTATAATGAACGCAGCCGTTACCGCTAAGAAGAAAAAGAAAAAGGGCTTTACGATACACGAGATCATCATTTGCATTGTGCTGGGACTGTTCACGTTCCTGTGCATATATCCGCTGTGGTACATATTCATTAACTCGTTCTCTTCACCTGCAGCGGTTAACCGCGGCGTGTTCCTGATTCCGCAGGAGTTCACGACCGAGGCTTATACCGAAATGATGCAGATAGCCGGTCTTAAGTCCAGTATCGGTATAGCGTTTGCTCGTACCATACTGGGAACGATTCTGACTCTGGTATGCTGCACATTCACGGCTTACATTCTGACCAATAAGGACTTGCCCTGCAAGCGCCTACTGTACCGCTACTTCATCATCACGATGTATGTAAACGCGGGCTTCATACCGTACTACCTGTTGATAAGCAATATAGGACTTAAGAACAACTTCCTGGTCTATATACTGCCGGCAGCTGTTCAGGCGTACTTCCTGATACTTATCAAGACCTACATCGAGGGCATACCGGGTGAGCTTATCGAATCGTCCGAGATAGACGGCGCGGGTCTTCTGCGCATATACTGGCAGATGATAATCCCGCTGTCCAAGCCCATCATAGCCACCATCGCGGTTTTCGCCGCGGTCAACCAGTGGAACTCCTGGTCGGACGATATGTTCTTCATGCAGGGTCGTAAGGCATCCAACCTGCACTGCCTGCAGTACCTACTGTATCAGAAACTGCAGCAGAACGCCGTATCCACATCGGCAGGCGCAGCCGCCGGCGCCGCGCAGAAGGTCTCTTCGACCACACTGCGTATGGCAATGAGCTTCGTCACCGTTGTGCCCATACTGTGCGTATATCCCTTCATGCAGCGCTACTTCACCAAGGGCATTATGCTGGGCGCTGTTAAGGGCTAAATTACCATTGAAACTAAATGCCGCTTTTGTGGCAGTTTAGTATAAAACGAAAGGGGAATAGTAATGAAACACACTAATCTTCTCAAGCGTGCGGCTCTGCTAGTTGCAGTGCTGATCTTCGCCGGCAGCATGTCTTTCACCGCTGTTGCAGACGAAGAGAACAAGTTTGCTGATACCGTGGATCTGGACGTTGTTGCTTTCGTAAGCAGCGGCGAGGCAGATGGTCTGCGCACCGAT
Organism: uncultured Oscillospiraceae bacterium; assembly: GCA_964439295.1. Lineage (GTDB taxonomy): Bacteria > Bacillota > Clostridia > Christensenellales > Aristaeellaceae > Fimadaptatus. The sequence continues at coordinate 5,167 of CAYTOU010000071.1, read as the reverse complement.
CCGGTCAGCAAGTACATCGAGGAGTCCCTGAACATTAACCTGTACCTGTCCGCTGCTAGCGAGACCGACTGGTCCAGCCAGCTGTCCGCTATGATGGCTTCCGGCGACCTGCCTGACATCTTCCTGCTCTCCGATGCTACCAAGCAGCTGCCGATGCTGATCAAGTCCAACTCGGCTCTGGCTCTGGATCCGTATCTTGAAGAGTATGCTCCCAACACCATGAGCACCGCCGCCGGTCAGCTGATGGTTACCGCCGAAAAGATGGCCGCCAACAGCCCTGATGGCAACATGTACCTATGGGGCATGTGCAAGGGCTCTTGGGATGACGGCACGATTCCCACCTGCGGTCACTACATCCGCTGGGATCTGTACGCTGCCGCCGGCTATCCCGAGATCACCGGTTATGACGACAGCTTCCTGGATGCCATAGAGGCTATGGTTGCTCAGGAGCCCGAGACCGCTGATGGCGAAAAGGTTTACGGCATGGGCGCATGGTTCGGCGCTGGCCAGGACTGGGGCGAGTGGGTATTCACCTACGGCTATGCTCCGCAGTCCGGTGCTAACCTGGTAACCACCTCCGGCCGTGTACTGGCTATCTCTACCGTTGACTCCACTCCCATCAACTCCAACCAGCTGACCGATCCGGAAGGCTACTTCTGGACTGCTGTTGAGTTCTACAACAAGGCCAACCAGCGCGGCCTGCTCGACCCTGACTCCTTCATGATGTCCTCCGATATCTACCAGGAGAACCTCAAGGCCGGCAAGTACGTCTTCAACGTTCCCGGTTGGATGTCCACCAGCGCTAACAACGAGTTCAAGAAGACCGACGAAAACAAGATGTTCATCTCCCTGCCCAGCATAGACGCTGATGCTGAAGATCGTTTCGGCAACATGTACCGTGGCGAGCGTCAGTACGTTGTCAATGCCAACACCGAGAATCCCGAGCGCTGCGTAGCTCTGCTGGACTTCCTGTCCACCTATGAGTTCTCCCGCATTGCTTGGAACGGCCTCGAGGGCACCTATTGGAACATGGAAGACGGCAAGCCCGTTCCTACCGATGAGTACCTGACCGTGACCAAGGACGATGCTCTTGCAGCATCCACCGGCGTTAACGTATACCATCACTTCTGCGGCTTCGGCAACGGCACCATCGATCCCGACACCGGTGTTGCGATCGACCTGTACCAGTTCTCCGATAAGGCGACTGCTCAGACCCTGACCGACACCATGAAGGACTTTATCTCCTTCTACGGCGGCGAGAACCAGGCTGACGTGTATCGCAAGAGCACCGAGACCACTACTTCCATGAACTTCATCTCCTTCTCCGATCCTGAGGGCGACATCGCTTCTTACGTAAACGAGATCAACGCTTATATGGGCACCAACATATTCAAGGTTGTTGCTGCTACCAGCGATGAAGAGTTTGCCGAGATGCGCGATCAGATGATCAGCGAGCTGCAGAACACCTATCATGTTGACGAAGTATTCGAGTACTTCTACAACGATGCTCTGACTCAGGCTGATGACGTTGCTACTCTGGTTGAGATGAGCAACGCTCTGAACAACTAATTGAAATCTTAGAAAGCCCGCTTAATAGCCGGTTAGCTTTCAAATGGGGTGGGTCGGCTTTATGCTGACCCACCCTTTTTAAATTGTTTTAGGAGGTGCACTATGAAGGCATCCGAAAAGATCAAGGGTATCGTATTTGCGTATAACACCACCGGCGAATACGACATGGTTCGCGAGCTGGGCTTGGAGTGGATGCGCATGGGCATTTGCTTCCCGTGGGAAGATAAGATGTTCGGCACGCTCTGCAAGCACTATATCGAGGAGCGCGAGGAGATTCGCCGCGTGCATGCCGCCGGATTCAATATAATGCCCGCGACACCCGCACTGGGCGGCTTCGTGTATGACGATGAGCAAAAGGCGACCGTGTGGAAGGAGAGCTTCCCCGAATTTGTCGGCGAGCGCGGCAGTCAGGAGTTCTACGATAACGTGCGCGCCGCGATGAAGTTCGTATGCGAGGATCTGGGCGAAAACGCGGGCATGTACTGGCAGTGCATGAACGAGCCCGATATCCCGACGTTCTCCAATGACTATTCCAACGAGATAATCGCGGGCACCGCGCGCGCCACCGCTCAGGGCATTATGCAGGGCAATCCCAACGCGCGCTGCGGCATAAACATCGCCGGTTACAACGAAAACGCCGTGCGCGTGCTGGATGCCATATATGCCGAGGGTCATCCGTTCTCTTACGTGGGTGTCGACCAGTACTTCGGCTCGTGGCAGGAGGGCGATATAGACAATTGGAATTTCGTCATCGATAAGCTGTACGAGCGCTACGGCATGCCCGTGCTGGCCAACGAATGGGGCTATTCGTCTGACGGCGAGTATCAGGCCGAAAAGCCCGATCCCGCAATACTGCCCGAAGGACTGCCCGATGTGTGCTTTGCCAAGAAGTGGTTCAATCAGGTCGAGGGCGGTCACACTCCCGAGGTGCAGGCGGATTACCTAAAGCGCGGCCTTAAGCTGTTTGCCGAGCATCCGCACTGCATTGGTTCGTTCATATTCTGCTGGCGCGATGCATGGCATTGCTATCACTGCGGCGCATCCGATTGCCCGGCGGAAGACTATTGGGGCATAGTGACCACCGACTGCAAGCCCAAGCCCGCCTATTACGCGGTTAAGGAAGCTCTGGAAAAGTACTATAAGTAATCTCAGCTTCACCGATCACTGCAAAACTTACACATGTAGGCAGGAAAAACGTAATCCGCATCGAAAATTAAACTATAACGCCCGCGGGCTTTGGCTTGAAGGCTAAGCCCGTGGGCTTTTTGTAAAATACAAAAAAGCTTTAGCGAGGTCAAACAAATGAAGATTACCGGATTTGAGGTGTTCACCGTACTGCCGCGTTGGCAGTTTCTGAAGATTCAGACCGATGAAGGCGTATGCGGCTGGGGCGAGCCCGTTGTCGAGGGTCGCGCACATACCGTAAAGGCGGCTGTCGAAGAACTCAGCTATTACTTCATGGGCAAGGATCCTTCCGACATAGAGGATCTGTGGCAGACGTTCTATAGAGCCGGCTTCTACCGCGGCGGCCCCGAGGTAATGAGCGCAATCGCCGGCATTGACCAGGCGCTGTGGGATATAAAGGGCAAGGTGCTGAACACGCCCATATATAATCTTCTGGGCGGTAAGTGCCGCGATAAGCTCAAGGTGTACTGCTGGATAGGCGGCGACCGCCCGTCCGACATAGCCGCCGAAGTAGTCAAAAAGCAGAGCGAAGGCTATGGCGCGGTCAAGATGAACGCGTCCGAAGAGATGCACTATATCGACTCGTACAAGAAGGTCGATCAGGTACTGGATAGGGCGCGCGCCATACGCGAGGCAGTGGGCAACGATATGGAGTTCGCAATAGACTTCCACGGTCGCATTCATAAGAGCATGGCAAAGGTGCTTGCCAAGGAGCTGGAGCAGTATCATCCCATGTTCATTGAAGAGCCTGTGCTGTCCGAAAACATAGAGGCGCTGCGCGATATAGCCAACGTAACATCCACGCCCATCGCGACCGGCGAGCGCATGTTCAGCCGCTGGGACTTCAAAAAGATTTTGACCGAAGGCTATGTCGATATCATACAGCCCGACTTGTCGCACGCGGGCGGCATAAGCGAGTGCAAGAAGATCGCGTCCATGGCAGAGGCGTTTGACGTGGCCGTCGCGCCGCATTGCCCGCTGGGACCTGTTGCATTGGCGGCGTGCGTGCAGCTGGATATGTGTACGCCCAACGCGTTTATACAGGAGCAGAGCCTGGGCATACACTATAACAAGGGCGGCGATTTGCTGGATTACCTCGAGGATGCCACTCCGTTTAAGTATAAGGACGGCTTCATCGAGCCCATAACCGGCGCGGGTCTGGGCGTTAAGGTGGATGAAGCAAAGATACGCAAGATGGCCGAGCAGGGTCACAACTGGAAGAACCCCATCTGGCGCAACTATGACGGCACTATCGCCGAGTGGTAAGAGAAATGAGAGAGCAAACAATCGAGCTGATAAAGCGTCATAAGGTAATTTCAATCGTGCGCGGCATACCGCTTGATAGCATGCGCAAGCTCGCCGAGGCACTAATGCGCGGCGGCATAAACCTGATTGAGGTGACCTTTGCACAGGATGCGCCCGAAAGCTGGCAAGATACGTGCGAAAGCATAAAGCTGCTTAATACCATGGGCATATGCGCGGGCGCGGGCACTGTCATAACACTGGAGCAACTGGAAATGGCAAAGGATGCGGGTGCGCGCTATATCATTTCGCCCAATGCCGATGAAGACATCATCCGCGCAACGCGCAGCATGAACCTGGTGTCCATACCCGGCGCGCTCACGCCGACCGAAATAGTGCATGCGTATAACTGGGGCGCCGATTTTGTGAAGGTCTTCCCGGTCAGCACTCTGGGCTCTGCCTATATTAAGGCGGTAAGCGCGCCGCTTAAGCACATTCCGCTCTTGGCAGTGGGCGGCATTACCGCCGATAACATAGGCGAGTTCTTAAAGGCGGGCTGCAAGGGCGTGGGCGTAGGCGGCAATCTGGCTAATGCCAAACTGATTGCGCAGGGACGCTTTGACCTAATCGAGCAGTGCGCCGCATCCTATGCCGCGCAGGTGAATACCTAAGGCAATTTTGACCGCACAGGGGAGTAAGCATATTCAAATGCCAAAGGAGGATACGCCATGTTCCAACGATTGATCGCGGACGGACACTTCCTGCGCTATGCGGACGGAAGACCGTTCTTCTATCTGGCAGATACCGCGTGGGAAATGCTGCATAGGCTGAATCTGGATGAAACCCGAAAGTATCTTTCCGACCGCAGTGAAAAGGGCTTTACGGTAATACAGACGGTCATAATAGGCGAGCTGGACGGCATGACCGTATCCAACGCAAACGGCGATCTGCCCTTCTCAGACGGGCAGCCCAACGAAAAGTACTTTGCGCATGTCGATAGAGTGCTGGACGAGGCCGAAAGGCTGGGGCTTGTAATCGCACTGTTGCCGTCATGGGGCAGCTATTGGCAGGAAGGCAGCCCTGTACGCTTCCTTACCGGCGACAATGCCGAACAATACGGGCGCTTTTTAGGCACACGCTATCGCGACCGCAACATCATATGGGTGCTGGG
>CAYTOU010000070.1:0-10257 GCA_964439295.1 uncultured Oscillospiraceae bacterium | reverse complement strand
GCATTTTTTAGGGAATTTGGGGATTTATGGCGATTTTTATTCGTGCAGCTCCAGCGGCAGGCCATCCGGGTCGAAGAAGAAGGTCATGCGCTTGTTGGTAAACTCGTCGGTGCGTATCGGCTCGCAGTCTATGCCTTTTTGCTTTAACTCGGCGACGGTTGCGTCTATGTCGGCTACTCTAAAGGCAAGGTGCCTTAGGCCGCAGGCTTCGGGGCGGTTTACGCGCTTGGGTGGGTTTGACTCGGCGAAAATCTCCAGCTCAATGCCATCGCCGGCATCGAGATCCAGCTTCCAATCGTTGCGGTTAGGGCGGTAGTTATCGCGTATTATGGCAAAGCCGAGCTTGCTGACGTAAAAGTCCAGCGCCGCGTCATGGTCGGATACGATTATGGCAATGTGATGTATGTGTGTAAGCAACATCTCGCCTTCACTCCCCTATCTACATATCGATGCCGCATGGAGAGACCGCTTTGACCTCTCCATGTAGCTTATTCGGGATTACTTTATGTCGTACACCGAACGCACGCGGAACTTACTGCCGGTGCCGCGAAGTATCCTTACAGTGCGGCTGTCGCCGTTCAGGTCGAAGTAGTTGTCGCTCAGAACCACATCGCCGTCGTCGCAGGTTATTTCAATATTGCGCGCATATGCCTGCGAGCTTACGGTTATGCTGTCGCCATCGACGGTAAGCTGCAGCTTGGGATCGGCAAAGCGGAAGTGCTTGGGCGGGCAGAACAGCGCTGTGCCGCCGGATACCCACTTGCCATCGATATACATATCGAATGACGCATAGCTCGCGTACAGCGGCGCATCCTGCATGGGCTGATAGTCCAGCCACTTTGCGGTGAGCGCGGGCACGCTTACCTCTTCTTCGCCGCCGCGTATGACGCTGCCGTCGGGCGCGCGCAGCGCCCACTTGATGCAGGCGTTAACGGGCTGCATGGTTTCGTTGGACACGTTCAGGCGTATGCCCTTTTTGACGTCGTACGGCTCGGCATTTACGTTGGTGTTCTGAGTCAGGATGCCTTCCTCGGCGCAGGACAGCAGTACCGGCGCAAAGAAGCGCTTTGCCGCGTAATGCAGCGCCTTCCAGCGCCCGAAGTAGTCTATGCTCGACCAGCTGGCAACCGGCCAGCAATCATTTAGCTGCCAGTATATCGCGCCCATGCAGCGACCGCGGTTGCGGCGCCAATGCTCTACGCCATAGCGTATGGACTCGACCTGCAGCAGCTGAGAGGCGTACAGCATGGTGTCAAAGTCGGTCGGGTATTTGAATGTCTGGGCAAGGTAGTTCATTATCTTGCCGTTGGCCGCATCGTTGCGCTGATGCTTTTCCATTATATACGAGAATATGTTGCGATCCTCGGGCAGTGTGAAGGATTCGACCGTCTTCATGCACGGGAAGGACTGGAAGCCGAATTCCGATACATAGCGGAACAGGTACTTGCGGTACTCGGTGAAGGGCTTATTGCCGTGCCATACCTGCCAGTAATGCACGTCGCCGCGATTGGGATCGCCGGGGTTATCGAATCCGCCGCCCGACGAAGGCGACGCAGGCCAATAGAACGTATCGGGGTCGTGCGCCTTAAGCTCCTGCGGAATTATGTACTCGTACATCTTTATGTAGTCCGAGTACTGCTTAGGCGTAAAGTTATACCACTTTTCGACGACGGCGATTTCCATTTCGTTATTGCCGCACCACAGTCCCAAGGATGCGTGATGGCGCAGACGGCGAATGTTATCGACAAACTCGGCGCGTATGTTGCGCTCAAAGTCATCGGAAAGCTCGTACATGGAGCAGGCAAACATGAAGTCCTGCCATACGACCAAGCCCAACTCATCGCACGCATCGTAGAACCAATCGTCCGGATAGTAGCCGCCGCCCCATACGCGGATGGAGTTGTAGTTGGCGAGCTTACAGTCGTTAAGCAAATTGCGCGTGCGCTCGGGCGTTATTCGCGCGAATATGTTATCCTCGGGAATATAGTCCGCACCCATCGCGAAGAGCTTGACGCCATTGACAGTCAGGGCAAACTCCTCGCCCCACTCGTCCTTATTGCGCGACATGGTCATCGTGCGCAGACCTATGCGCGCCTGCCATGTGTCTAGGTCGCGTCCTTCGCCGGTCAATACTGCCTTGACGGCGTACAGCGGCTGTGCGCCGTAGCCATTAGGCCACCACAGCTCGGGATTATCTATGCGCAGCGGTTCGCCGTGCGAAGTATATGCGGTGCCATCGGGCGCGGTTACGGTTATGTTCACCGAGTATTCGGGTTCACCACATGTGCAGCGTCCGCCGTATGTCTTGATTTCGGGATAGAAGCTTAGCATCACGCTGCCGTCAATGTGCTGCTGATGTATGCGTACGCTAATTAGGCGCGCACGGTCGACCGCGATCAGGTCGATATCGCGCCATATACCTGCATCGGGAAGGCGCGGACCCCAGTCCCAGCCCATCATGCAGTGCGCCTTGCGGATGTGCGGGAAACCTTCGGTGCAGTCGGAAGAGCCTTCGACATAGCACTTAGCGTTCTCTTCGCGCATGTACTTGAGCGGCGAAGAAAATACTATGCTTATATCGTTTTCGCCAGCGTGCGCGAGAGGCTTTATGTCTATGTCCCAGGTGCGATGCATGTTATCACAGTATGCCGCCTTGGCGCCGTTTATGTATACAGTGGCGATGGTGTCAAGACCTTTGCAGCTGAGCAAAAGTGCATCGGCAGTAAGCTGCTTTTCGCTTACATCGAACTTGCGGGCGTATTCGTAGTCCTTCTCCATCAGCGCAAACGCCGCATTTTCGTTATCACGCCAGTACGGATCTTCCATGCGGTTGTTGCTCAGCAAGTCAGAGTATACCGAGCCGGGCACTTCCGCCTTAAGCCATTCGTCCGTACCCGCTTCGCGCATGCGCCATGCGCCGTTTAGCGATACCTTTTCTATCATATTTGCACCCCTTTTGTATTGCAGTTATGCTTTATTTCACGAAATTCGGCAAGCCGCATTTTATTTCGGTTTGGCTATATTGTACCATTCATCTTCAGATAATGCAATGTGTAGATATAATAATAGCAAAAAAGGCAATGGATTATGTGCATATAAAGCGGCGCGGATACGCGCTTGATTTGCACGCATCCGCGCCCTAAGTTCAACCTAAATTGTATCAGCTATTGAATCCGCCGGCGGCATCCGCTGTAGGAGCGAATATGCTCTCGATCTGCTCATCGGTCAGGTCGACATCGAATACTGTCTTATAGTATTCCTTGACTTCCGCGGTTATGTCTATGTCCTCGAACAGGTCGGGATAGGTGGTCTTGGCCATCCACAGAAGGGTCATAGGAGTGTCCGCGCCGGGAGTATAGCTGCGGTAAAGTCCCAGGGGCATCTTATACACGCGACCGTTTTCTACGGCGGTTATGCCGCTCCAATCATAGTTGCCTATGGTATTGCCCGCGAGGTCATCGGCGGTGGCGGTCGTGAAGTTGGTTATGAATATCAGGTCGGGATTCCACGCATAAACCTGCTCCATATTTACGGTGACGGCGTTGTCCTGCTCCAATTCGGTAGCGACGTTAATCGCGCCCACGGCATCCGCCCACCACTGACCGAAGAAGTGCTGACCCGCGGTGGTGATCATGGAATCGTTGTACTTGAACAGGAAGAACGCACGCGCGCGCTGGTCATCGCTCAGAGTGGATACGCGCTCCTGAATCATGTTATACACGTTTTCGGAATACTCGCGCACCACATCGGTCTTTTCATTTTCGGGGAATATTTCGCCCAGCAACGCAATCCACTGATTGAGCGTCTCGATGCAGTCGTAGTCCCACTTGCTTGCCGATATGCCGACGGCGACAAAGCCCGCCTCGGTGAGCTGATCGCCCAAGGAGGGATTGCTTGCGCTATAGAACACCACATCGGGCTCAAGCTTCATAAGCTCTTCCACATTGACATCACTGCCGTTTATGAAGCCGGTTTCGGCGTTCAGTATTTCGGGATACAATTCGCCAAGCAAGCCATTCGCGGCGGCGGTCATGCTGGCTTCGGACATGCCGACAATGCGCTCGGCGGAGTTAAAGAACACGGTCAGCACGCTGGGCAGCGGCAGTATGTCGCATACGACTATGCGCTTGCAATCCTTGGGCACGGTGACTTCCCTATCGGTATGGTCAATAATCGTGACGGTCTCTTCTTCGCCTTCGGCAAATGCAAAAGAGCATGCGCTGAACATGAGTGCCAGGCTCAGCAAAATTGTGAGAAAACGTTTCATTGGTAGATCTTCCTTTCCTGTCCGTGTATATGTTGTAGGCTCATTATTCGCCCAACATTCGTTTAGGTTAGGTACGGTGTGTTACTTAATAAACCTCTTAAGTTCGCCGCCGATCATATCGGGTATATCGCGTCTAAACAGTCTGCCGGAGAACGCCTCATGCGGCAGCGATATGAATTTGGCATCATCGGGTACAATCGGTGCGTAAAGCGGATCGGCTATCACGCGATGCGCGCCCTTTAAAAGCGGCTCGAGCGAATACTCATCGCGCGCCATGGCGCAGCCGGACGTCATAAACCGTTCACCCGCGCCCACGGTAGATATTACGCGCGTAGGCAAACCGAATTCAGCATATAGCGCCGCGGCAAGTGAGCAGCTCATTATGCACTCGCCTATTATGACCGTGTCCGCATTCTCGCTTGCGCCTGAATATGCAATAGAAGGTTTTCCGGTCTGTTCGGCGTTCAAGAGTGCGTTTACAATGTCCTTTTCGAACATGCCGAATGGCGTGCCCACTACGTACGGGATGTCAAACGCCTGATACATATACTCGGCGAGCTTAACGCCGGATGAGGATACGACAAGGTTAACGCTTGCGCCTGCGGACTGCATGAGATCGTCAAATGTCGAGCCCATCGCCCAGCTGCTTATTACATCAAATCCGTTATCGCAAAGCACGCGCCTTATCGAATCGGCACTGCCGTTTACCGAAAAGTCGAGCGGCGTGAGGCCCAGTATATTCACCGAATGCGGCTTGCGCGGCATCGGCTTTAGGAAGCGGCGCGCCAGTCCCTCCAGCGCTATGCCCGCGCCATGCGCATACGTGTGCATACCGTTTGTCGCAAAGCCCATCGCAGGTATGCCGGTTCTATGTTCGACCGCGGCGGCTATAGCGCGGAAGTCGCAGCCTATCATCATCGGTATGGGCGTACCCGCTATCGCTATAAAGCGCGGATGCAGCTGATTTGCGGCATCGACTATATCGCCAATCAACTTTTCGTCATCGCCCATTATGGCTTCCATTTCGCTCAGTGCGGAAATGAACACCATGCTGTCCATGTCGTACCAGCGCGGTTCATCGTGCGTATTGTATGTGGAATTGCAGCCGGATGCATCGTGCATAACCGTCATGCCGCCCAGTTCAAACAGCGCGGAGCATACGCCCGATACATCGGCGGTATATGTCGAAATTATTTTTGCGGTCTGTCTCATAGGCAGCATACACACCCCAATCCCTTTGCCTGTACATAGTCGCGCGCGTCGCGCCTTTGTGCCATGGCTTCAATCATGAGCTTTGCCAGCCGCTTTACGCCCTCGTAGCCGTACATGCCGCCATCCTCGACCACGTTGACAAAGTGATCGGCACATGTGAAGTACGCCGCCTTTTGACCCAGCGCCAGCAGTTCGCCTTCGTGTTTGCGCGGCATCATGCGCATCTTAGTATGCACAGTCGGATACAGCATTATGTCGGGCGCACTATTCTTAAGCCAGTCAAATGCCGCACGCTCTTCGCCGCTTATGCTGTCGATGTATATGCTCTTTACCGTGAAGCCCTGTTCTACAAGCAGCTTTGCCAGCTCCAGCGGGCGCGCGGTCAGCGTATAGTCCAGTGCAATCGGCGTATCGCCGATGAGCTGTTTTACGCCGCGCAAAGCGTCAAGCGCCTGTGCGCGGGACACGTCCACGTCAAACTCGGGCGCACCGAGCGCCTGAGACAGTATATGCGCGTTACTGCAGAGTGTGTCGTAATCATAGCTCTGCGGAAGGTAAATGTGCTCTTGCCCAAGGCGCAGCTTAAGCGCGTCACCTGACGCACGCGCCGCGGGAATCGTGCTTATGCATATGGACGAGGCAGCCATCTGTTGATAGTCATTGTATGTATCGTACGATTGTATCTCGCGCAATGTTCTGCCGCTTGAGCGAATGATCTGCTTTAGCATTGAGTCATCGTCCAAGGCGAAATCGTTGCCTATTATGCTGACGCCGCCGTCATGCTCGCGCGGCTTGAGCAGGCTATAGAGTTGACGCCGCATGAGCTGATCGGGCGTAAGGCCGCTTTTGCGCATTATCGGGTTCATATAGCAGTCGGTAAAGTCCACATCCGGATAACGCTTGCGCAGTTCGCGGTATATGCGCTTTAGATCAATGCCCATGAAGTGATGTATGCAGCTGGTGTACAGTAGCACCGCGGGCGGACGCTTTTTAAGGCGCGAAAGTATGTCGCCAACGCCGTCCAGTATAAGCTCATCCATATCGCCTTCGAGCACGTTGTTTTCGCGTATCTCTATTGTCGAGAAGCGATCCATCGCGCCCATTTCGGCGGCGGTAAGCACTACGCCGCGCAGACAGCCCGCGGCACATACGAAAATTTCGTGCGCCTGCGGCACAAGCATGCCGGTATGCACTATGTTCCATGTGCCGCGCGTGGGCGGCGCATACTCCAGTCCGGATTTAAACGGCGCGGGAAAGTCGGCATCGCGTATGGCGACGGCGGCGCCGCTCATGTCAAAGTCCGAACTGTCTCCTAAGCGTTTTAGCATAGGTGCACCTCCACGCCGCATTCGGACATGATGGCCTGTGCCAGGCGGCGATACTCCATAGCCATTTCGCTTTGCGGGAATGCTTCGATTACAGTCTTACCTAGCTCTTCGGAATCGTGTACGGTTTCGCTGCGGCTGAGCTCACCCACTATGTGGCTATGTATGTCACCCGCCAGCTCCTCTACCTTTTCGCGCTCGTTTTTCACATTGCGCTTGTTGAGTATCAGTCCGCCCATTTCGGCATAGCCGCGCTCGCGGAAGTTTTCGACCGCCATAGCTATGTTCGCGGCGGCATGTATGGCCATGTTTTCGCCCGACGTTATCACGAACACCTTATCCGCATAGCCGTCGCGCATGGGCATGGAGAAGCCGCCGCACACCACATCGCCCAGCACGTCATATATGACCACGTCGGGCTTATATACCTGATACGCGCCCTTTTGCTCCAGCTTTTCAAGGGCGGCGATTATGCCGCGTCCGGCGCAGCCCAGTCCGGGCGTAGGTCCGCCCGCCTCGACACATATGACCCCGGCAAAGCCTTCGCATACCATGTCGCTAAGTTCAAACGCATCGCGGCGCGTGCGCACTAGGTCCAACACCGTATCCAGCTTCTTTCCGCCGTGCAGACTTATTGTCGAGTCCGCCTTTGGGTCGCAGCCGATCTGCATAACGGTGAGACCACTCTGCGCCAGTGCCGCCGATATGTTTGATACGGTGGTCGATTTGCCTATGCCACCCTTGCCGTATACAGCTATTTTGATCATGTCGATTACTCCTTTTCCGGCGACCAATCGCCGCGCGCTATGGATAGCTTGTAACCTATTTCGTGCATATGTTCATCCAGCAGGCGCAGGCTTTCCGCCGCGTCATCGCCGGTAATTGCCTTATTGTCGTATAGCAAATACTTCTTTCGCACATTGATCGGCGACAGGTTGGGCATTATTACGTTTGCGCCCGCAAGCACGCCCTGCTTGCGCCCACTGCCGTCCAGCGTGCCCAGCGCCGTTGTCGCCGGCAGCATTACGCGCGGCAACATAAGGCGGCATAGGCTTAGTAATAGCAAAGTCGTATCAACGCTTCCGGCGGCGCATGCGGCAAACGGCGTATCGTGATGCGGTATAAACGGACCTATGCCTATCATCTCGGGCTTAAAGTCCGCCATGAACAGCATATCGCGCGCCAGATCTTCGGCGGTCTGGTACGGTGTGCCCACCATGCAGCCGCAACCGGTCTGATAGCCTATCGCCTTTAAGTCATAAAGACAGCGTATGCGGTTTTCCAGTGACAGCTCCTTAGGATGGAGCTTAGCGTAATGCGCGGGAGTTGCCGTTTCGTGGCGCAAAAGGTATCTGTTCGCGCCAGCATCAAAGAGCTTTTGATAAGACTCGCGACTACGCTCACCTATCGAAAGCGTTATCGCGCAATCCGGGTACGCTTGCCTTATCGCCGATACTATATCGCACATGCGCTCATCGGTGAACCACGCGTCCTCGCCGCCCTGTAGCACAAACGTGCGAAAGCCGGTCTTGTACCCTTCGGCACAGCACGCGAGTATATCTTCTTTGGTCAGGCGATAGCGCGCCGCGTTGTGATTGGAGCGCCTGAGTCCACAGTAGTAGCAATCGTTTTTGCATATGCTGGTAAACTCCACTATGCCGCGAAAGAATATGTCGCGCCCGAATTCGCGCTGCGCCACATTGCGCGCGGCATCGGCGGCGTATTGCCTATCTTCGGGCGTGTACGTGCCTATCAGCTGCGTCCATTCATCGAAGGACAGATTCTTTTCAACGCTTAGTTTATCAATCAATTCGATATTCGTCATGCATTTTCACCTGCTATTGTGCTTTCGTCGGGCGCGTACGTGGTCTTGACGCTTGTGCCCGGTAGCATGCTCAGGCGCGTCATAACCTCGCGTATATCGCTTTCGGGCGCGTCCAGAGTCACATTGATTATATATGCCCCGCGCCGCGCATACGGCATACCCATGCGTCCGACGAGCATATCGCTCTTTTCATGCAGCAGCGCGTTTATGCGCTCGCCGTTTGCGAAGTCGTTTGTAACAATGGACAATACAGCCAGGCGCTTTTCATCCGAGGCGCCGTTTTCCAAAGTGCCGCCCTTATTCGTCACACTGATGGGCAGTACATCGCGCAATGTGCTGCCCGGCGTTTCGATTTCGCCTATGACCGCCTTTACGCCGAACGCCGTTTCGATGTTCTTTTCGGTAATGACATCGTTCGTCTTGCCGAAGAGCGTATGTCCGTCCTTGCCCAGCAGCAGCGCTTTATTGGCGCGCTGCAACGCGTGCGACGGAAAGTGCGTATTGAATACGCAGCCCATGCCCTCGGACGCAAGCTCGCTCATTGTACGCAGCACTATGAGCTGGTTTTTGAAGTCCAGATTGGACTCGGGCTCATCCAGTATCAGTATGCCCGGCTTAGTCGCAAGCGCGCGCGCGATCAGCACCATCTGTAGTTCGCCGCCGCTTATTTCTGAGCAGCGTTTGCCGCGCAGCTTTTCTATGTTCAGCCGCTCTATGACCTCATCGCAGCACATAACGTCCTCGCGTCCGGGCTTTGAGAAAGGTCCGAAGCGACTTGAGCGCCCCAGTAGGATTGCCTCCTCAACCGTGTATGCCGCGGCGGCATGCTTGGCTTGAGGCACGTATGCGATCTTTTGCCACAAGCGCTTGGGCGGTATCTTGCGCATGTCCTCGCCATCCAACATGCTCTTGCCACTCTTCCAATTGAGAAAGCCCATCGTGCAACGCAGCATTGTGGTCTTGCCCGCGCCGTTGGGGCCAAGTATTGCCAGTATATCGCCGCTCTGCGCGGAAAAGGACACATCGTTTATGATCGGCGTGCCTTTGGGAGTATAGGCAAAGCAGCCATGTTCTATCTCTAGCCTCATAGCCTCCAGCCTCCGCTTTTGCGCATGAGCATTATGAAAAAGGGCGCGCCTATCATCGCGGTGAGTATCGATATGGGTATCTCCGCCGCCGTTGCCGAGCGGGCAAACGTATCGACCAGAACCATAAAGCCCGCGCCGAGCGTTATGGATGCGGGCATTACCGACAGGTTATTGTTGCCGAACTTCATGCGGCACATATGCGGTATCAGTAGTCCCACCCAGCCGACCTGACCGCACATGGACACGCACGACGCGGTCATCATTGTCGCGCACACTATGGTTACGCCCCGAAGCAGCGCTATGTTGACGCCGGATGCGCGCGCTTCGTCCTCGGGCAGTGGCAGTAGGTTAAGCCGCCAGCGCAGCAAAAACATTGCGACAAGCCCCGCAAGTATTGGCGGCGCGCCCAGCTTAAGCATGTCATACCCTGCCGAGCTGAGCGAGCCCATGAGCCAGTATGTAATCGCCGGCAGTTGGGACTCGGTGTCCGCCACAAACTTGACCAGTGACACCAGCGCGGAGAACAGCGAACCTATCATT
>CAYTOU010000069.1:8998-10261 GCA_964439295.1 uncultured Oscillospiraceae bacterium | reverse complement strand
CCATCTACCCCATTCCCTCATATAAACTGAATGATAAAACGCTTGCTCATACAGGATTCTTCATTATAATAAAGACTGAAATAAGAGACGAAAACCTGTCAATATATAAAAGAGGGGAAGAGAAAGCATGGATATAGAATATCTGCTTTTGCTGCAGAATATTCGTAACTCGGTGGGGGACGTGTTCAATAACTTCTGTATCTTTATCACAACGATAGCGGTTGACTACTATATGCTGGTGCCCGCGCTGATACTGTATTGGACGATTGATAAGCGTAAAGGCTCTAAAGTGCTGCTCTCGTGGGGAACATCGCTGGGCGTGGGCGCATTCTTGAAAGCCACATTCTGCATCTATCGCCCGTGGGTGCGCGATAGCCGCATCCAGCCGGCTCAAGAAGTGCTATCCGGCGCAACAGGATACTCGTTCCCCAGTGGGCATAGCTTTAGTAGCGGCGGATTCTGGAATAGTATCGCGCTGTGCTATAAAAAGTATCGTGGCATCGTGTGCTTCGCGGTTGTTATGGTGCTCCTGACTATGTTCTCAAGAAACTACCTGGGCGTGCATACGCCGCAGGACGTGATCGTCGGCGCGCTTGCGTCGCTCGTCTGCGCATTCGGCATGGTAAAACTCTGCGACTATATCGAGAAAAATCCGGACAAGGACTGGATTGTGCTAATGATTGTGTCGATAGTAACGGCCGTATTGCTGATATATATCGCGGTGAAAAAGTATCCCGAGGATTATGTCGACGGCGTGCTGCTGGTCGATCCTAAGAAGATGACCGTTGACGGCTTTAAGGATCCCGGACGCTTCTTCGGCATCTTCCTGGGCTGGTTCCTGGAGCGTAGGTTCGTCAAATTCTCAACCGATGTCAGTACGCCTAAAAAGGTAATGCGCGCGCTCGTCGGCGGATTGCTGGTCGTCTTCTGGTGGACGGCGGTTGCAACACCGCTCGGCAAAATGATCGATACCAATTGGGGCTACTTCCTGACCCAGGCCAGCACGCCCGTTGTCTTTATGACAATCTATCCTAAGCTTTGCTTTAGGGATGGGAAGAAAAAAGCGTAATGGTAGTCTTATGCCACCGGCTCAAATGCGAACCGGTGGCTTGTTTTTTTTCAGGTCAAAGCTTTTGTACAGCGTTTTGCCTTTATAAAAATGGCGCGCATCCATATAGCAATAACTTCGTTTTAAGTCCCCACTTCATCACCTTGACAAGTGGGTAAGTGCTGTTATACAATTGGCGTAAATTGATAACCTAA
>CAYTOU010000069.1:0-8898 GCA_964439295.1 uncultured Oscillospiraceae bacterium | reverse complement strand
AATTGATAACCTAAAAGACAAAAACGGAGGCTGCGCAATATGGAGATGGGTGCAAAGCGGCACTTTTTCACGCGCGATAAGGACTTTTACTCTAGGTTCTTTAGACTGCTGCTGTTCATTTCGCTGCAGAATATTATCACTACGAGCGTGTCACTCGCCGATAATATCATGCTGGGTAGGTATAGCGAAAACGCATTGGCGGGCGTCGCTCAGGTCAATCAGATTCAGTTCCTGCTGCAGATGATAGTAAACGGCGCGGGCGAAGGTATGCTCGTGCTCAACGCTCAGTATTGGGGCAGGCGCGACGTTGCCGCCATTAAAAAGGTAATCGCGATAGCGCTGCGCGTGTGCATATGCGCGGGCATTATTATGATGCTCGCCACGCTCATTTTCCCGAGGCAGCTCATGCTCCTTCTAATTAAGGACGAGGCGGTCATCGAGGAAGGCATGCGCTATATGCAGGTCATGTCGTTCTCGTATATCATATTCTGCATAAGCAATATACTGATCGCCGCGCTGCGCGGTATCGAAAACGTTAAGCTGGGTACGGCGATTTCGCTGTGCGCATTGGTTACCAATGTGACGCTTAACTACCTGCTCATATTCGATCACGTGGGTCTGCCGCAGATCGCCGGTACTTACGGCGCCGCAATCGCGACTCTCATATCCCGTATAGTCGAACTGACAATAGTCGTGTGGTATGTGCTCAAGCGGGAAAAGGTGCTTAAGTTCAGGCTCAAGGACGCATTTGTCAGGGATAAGGGTCTCACTCATGACTTCTTCCACGCCGCAACGCCCGTCATGCTCACCAGCGCATTCTGGGGTCTGGCAATGATGGTTCAGGCGGCTATACTGGGTCACCTGGGCGTTACCGCAACCGCATCGTCCTCGGTCGCTACTTCCGTGTTCCAGATAATCTCCGTGCTCTGCTACGCCTCGGCCAGCGCCGCCGGTATATTGATAGGTAAGGCGGTCGGTCGCGATGATAGGGAGCTGACTAAGTCCTATTCGCGCACGCTGCAGATAATCTTTTTGGTTATAGGCGTTACGACGGGCTTCTTGCTCTACCTCGTGCGCGACCCGATACTGGATATATATTCCACGCTCACGCCCGCTACGCGCGAAATGAGTAGGCAGTTCATGGCCGTGCTGTCCGTGACGCTGGTCGGCACCAGCTATCAGTGCCCCGTGCTGTCCGGCATAGTGCGCGCCGGCGGCTCGCCTAAGGTGCAGATGTATAACGACATCATATTCATGTGGGGCATTGTGCTGCCGCTGTCGCTGCTGGGCGCATTCGTGTGGAACTTCAGCCCCGTGGTCGTATTCATATTCCTAAAGTGCGATCAGGTGCTCAAGTGCGGTACCGCCTTCGTGGTATGCAACCGCTATCGCTGGATAAAGCGACTCGCGCGGTAGTAATTTTTACTAATTTGTGGTATCATCTTATGCGGGACGCTTGACGCGCGTTCCGCTATTTTTGAATATATCGGAGGGTCATTATGAACGCCAAGCTCGAGTTTGTTGAATTCATGGTTCGCAGCGGTGTGCTAACTTTCGGCGACTTTACCGCTAAGTCCGGACGTAAGACGCCTTACTTTGTCAATACCGGTAAGTACCGCACCGGTGCGCAGCTCTCTCAGCTGGGCGAACATTATGCCCGCTGCATTGTCAATAACGGCCTGCAAAACGCCGACCTGCTGTTCGGACCCGCTTATAAGGGCATTCCGCTGTCCGTGGCGTGCGCAACCGCACTGTATAATAACCACGGCGTGGATATGGGCTATGCCTTCAACCGCAAAGAGGCTAAGGATCACGGCGAGGGCGGCGTAATAGTAGGTATGCAGCCCAAGGACGGCGATCACGTAATCATAATCGAGGACGTCATAACCGCCGGTACTTCGGTGCGCGAAACCGTGCCGCTGCTTAAGAGTGCCGCCAATGTCACGATAGACGCGCTGGTCATATCGGTAGACCGTATGGAGCGCGGTCAGGGCAATCTGTCCGCCGTGCAGGAGGTCGCCGAAACTTTCGGCATACCCACTTATTCGCTGGTGTCCACGCGCGAGATAATCGACATGCTGCATAATCATCCGGTGGACGGCAAGGTCTATATCGATGATAACATGCGCGCGCGTATGGAAGAGTACCTGGATAAGTACGGCGTAAAGTAATTTTTTCTAAAGATAAAGTCGGGGGG
Source organism: uncultured Oscillospiraceae bacterium (assembly GCA_964439295.1). GTDB lineage: Bacteria > Bacillota > Clostridia > Christensenellales > Aristaeellaceae > Fimadaptatus. The sequence goes on along the minus strand of CAYTOU010000069.1, from coordinate 6,701 downwards.
CGGATGCGCGGAAACTATCCGCTCCCTTTTTTAAAAATATGCCCTCACAGCATGGATAGGAGGCAGTGCATGCGTTTAAACCGGCTCGATATAGCGTATAAACTGACGGGCGATGCAATACCGCCCGTGGAAGCACCCTCGCCGTGCTCAATCGAGGGCACACTCGCGCATGCGGGACTCATGCCGGATCGCTTTGACGGCATGGGCGTGTTCGAGGGCGAATGGGTCAAAAATCGCCCGTTCGCGTTTGAAGGCGTGTTCGATGCGGGCGCTTGGGAGTATGAACGCGCATATCTGGAATTCGAATGGCTGCGCGGAAGCGGGCGAGTGCTGCTTAACGGCATTGACCTGGGCGAATTTTCAGGCGGCTTTAGCGCGTTTGACGCGACATGCGCCATACGCGCGGGCATAAACGCGCTGCGTGTCGAGTTCGATAAGGGCGATGAACGCGGCATTGTGGGCGCTGTCATGCTGCGCGGCTGCTGGAGTCTGCATGTGCGCTCGTTCGCGCTTGATAGTAGCGTCGAGGGCATTTGCGTAAGCGCCCAAGTTTCGGCGCACGCCGCCGGACGCTATACGTTTAACTATAGGGTGTCGCAGGGCGATGAAGCCGTAGGCGCATTCTCGTTTGAAGAAAAGCTGGGCGCAAAGTGCGCGTGTGTCGAGCATACGCTTAAGCTGCCCGACGCATTAGGACGCTGCAGAGTGCTTTTGACCGTGCTGCGCGCGGGCGATGAGTGCGATGCGCGCGAGGGCTGGATCGATTTGGCTGAGCAGGAGGACGATGCTCGTCCCGCCGTGTCGCTGGGCGATGGCGCGGGCATGAGCGAAAGGCTTAAGCTACTGCTTAAGGCCGGCGTGCGCGACTTCTATATTAAGCCGGATACGTATTTGCCCGATGAGTTCCTGCGCATAGCGGATGAAATGGGCGCGCGCGTGTTTGCGCAAGGCGATATGCAAACGCCGCACGCGTGTATGCGTCCGCTACCCGATAAGCTGCCCGATAGGGTGCGGCATATGGGCATGCGCCGCATTGCGCCCCCTAAGCGCCCGATACCCATGCCCGCCATGCAGGCATTGGGCGGCGATATGCTGCGCGAGGACGCGGATGCGCTGTTCGGCGTGGGCGCGCTGGGCGACATAGCCAAGTATGCGCGCGCGACGAGGTTCATACAGGCGCAGAGGATTGCCGCCGATGTGGAGCGCTCGGGTGCTATGCTTGAAATAGGCGGCGGATTCGGACTTATCGCCGATTGCGACCTGTTCGATGATGGCGTGCCGCGCCCGGCGTACTATGCGCTCAGGGCGGCATTAAATACGCCGTACGCGTATGCCGACTTCGACATGCGCCCATATGATGCCGATGAGAAAATCGCGGTGCGCATATGCGTGAGAGGCACATCACTAGGTCAGGTGGTTGCCGAAGTGTTCGAGATGTCGGGTCAGTCGGTAAACCGCGTGGAGTATACGCGCTGCCAAGAGGGCTGTGTGGGCGAAATAGCCTTCACGCCGGGCGGCAAGAGCCGCATGCTGCTTTTGCGCGTGAGCGGCTGGCATAGCGGCGGCGCGAGCGTGCGCGACTACGCGATTGTGCTGTGCGGCGATGCGCCGTACGCGGCGCTTATGCGCATGCAACCGGCCATAATAAAGCGCGTGGGCGACATGTACTCCAACGCGTCCGATGTGATTGCATTGGGCATGGCGCGCGAGGACGGTGGCAGTGCGCTGCTGCCCGGCGAGGTTTCGGCTCTTAGGAATACCGAGGGTATAAACGCAATCGAATATGCCGCGCCGCGGGGGTAAAAGGCGGCGCAGGAGGCATTTTATATGAAAAAATTCACACTGCGCGGCACGCTTTTGCGCGGCGCGTATGACGGGAGGCCGCCTATGAACGTGGATGGTTTTTTTCACGACTTGCCCGAGCTGGAGACCGATAGACTGCTTTTGCGCAAACTGCGCATGACCGACGCGCAGGACATGTACGATTACAGCCGCGATCCCGAGGTGGCGCGCCATGTGCTGTGGGATGCGCATACCTCTATAAGCGAATCGAAGGGGTGCCTAAGGTACGCGGTTAGGCAGTATCGCCAGGACTTGCCCGCGAGCTGGGGCATTGAGTATAAGGAAAATCATAAGCTGATAGGCACGATAGGCTTTATGTGGATAAACCGCGACCATAACTCCGCCGAGGTAGGCTATTCGCTTTCGCGCGATTACTGGAACCGCGGCATTATGAGCGAGGCACTTGCGGCCGTGCTGGAGGAGGGCTTCATGGATCTCATGCTTCACCGCATAGAGGCGCAGCACGAGGTGGACAATCCCGCGTCCGGACGCGTAATGGCAAAGTGCGGCATGCAGTACGAAGGCTGCGTGCGCGGACGGCTGTACAATAAGGGCAGGTACGTGGACGTGTCGCTGTACGCGATACTGCGCGACGATTACCTGCGCCAGAAGGGACTAAAGCCGCGCATGCGGACTTATTAAGAGGTGCAATATGTATCAGGGCTTTATTAAGGTGGCTGCCGCAACGCCCCGCATACGCGTGGCAGATGTGGATTATAACGCGCAGTCGATTATAAACGCGATGAACGATGCGCGCGAGGCGGGTGCGCGATTGCTTGTCATGCCCGAGCTGGCATTGACCGGCTATACATGCGGCGATTTGTTTTTGCAGGACACATTGCTCATCGCCGCTAAGCACGCTTTAGAGCATATCGCGGCATCGACCGCCGAAATGGACTTGATCGCCATGGTGGGTCTGCCGCTGAGCGTTGACGGACGCGTGTATAACTGCGCCGCGGCACTCTATCGCGGGCATGTGCTGGCGTTCATACCCAAGACAAATCTGCCTAACTACGGCGAGTTTTACGAAAAACGCCAATTCACCCCCGCGCCGCAAGAGCGCATGTGGGTCGAGTTCGGCGATGGCATGGTGCCCATGGGCGCGGACATAGTGCTGCGCTGCGCCGATATGCCCGACTTCTCTGTGGGCGTTGAGATATGCGAAGATCTGTGGGTGCCGGATACGCCTTCCGTGCGCCTGGCGCGCGCCGGTGCGACAATAATATGCAACCTGTCCGCGTCGGACGAAACGATAGGCAAGGCGGACTATCGCCGTCTGCTGGTCAAGTCCAAGAGCGGCTCTCTCGTGTCGGGCTACATATACGCCGATGCGGGCGATGGCGAGTCCACGACCGATATGGTGTTCGCCGGTCATAACCTGATTGCCGAAAACGGCAGCCTGCTAAAGGAAAGCGAGCTGTTCAAAAACGGCCTGACCGTAAGCGAAATCGACGTAAGCCGCCTTATGTACGAGCGCCGCCGCATGCACACGTATCAGGACGCCAATACGTCGGGCGCAATACCCTTCTATATGGAACTAAGCGAAACCACTCTCACGCGCTTTATATCGCCTCAGCCCTTTATACCCGGCGATGCGCGCGCGCTGGACGATCGCTGCGAAATAATACTGAACATGCAGGCGCATGGACTTAGCAAGCGCATTGAGCATGCCCATGCCCGCACCGCCGTGGTGGGCATATCGGGCGGTCTGGATTCCTCACTGGCGCTTATCGTCGCCGTGCGCGCGATGGACATACTGGGGCGCGACCGCAAGGACGTAATAGCGATAACCATGCCCTGTTTCGGCACGACACAGCGCACTAAGTCCAATGCCGAGAACTTGACCGAGCTGATGGGCGCGACGCTCATGCACGTGGACATAACCCGCGCCGTGCGTCAGCACTTTATGGACATAGGTCAGGACGAAAGCAAGCTGGACGTAACGTACGAAAACTCTCAGGCGCGCGAGCGCACGCAGGTGCTCATGGATGTAGCCAACCGCACGGGCGGCATGGTCGTGGGCACGGGCGACCTAAGCGAATTGGCACTGGGCTGGGCGACCTATAACGGCGACCACATGTCCATGTACGGCGTCAATGCGTCGGTACCCAAGACACTTATACGCCACATAGTGCGCTACGCCGCGCTGTCGGCGGGCGAGGGCGCACTGCGCGATACGCTCATGGACATACTCGCAACGCCGGTCAGTCCCGAGCTTCTGCCCGCGCGCGACGGCGAAATATCGCAGGTGACCGAGGATCTGGTAGGTCCTTACGAGCTGCACGACTTCTTCCTGTACTACGCCCTGCGCTGGGGCTATCCGCCGCGCAAGGTGCTGCGCGTCGCCGAATACGCCTTGGGCGATAAGTACGACCGCGCGACCATACTCAAGTGGCTGCGCACGTTCTACCGCCGCTTCTTCCAGCAGCAGTTCAAGCGCTCCTGCCTGCCCGACGGACCTAAGATAGGCTCTGTCGCGCTCTCGCCCCGCGGCGATCTGCGCATGCCCTCGGACGCGTGCGCGCAGGTGTGGCTGCGTGAGCTGGAGGGATTGGAGTAGGGGACGCGACTCCTTTTAAAAAATCAACTGAGCGGTACATCCTGCGAAAGGCGGTGCAGCATGGAAAAAAGAAAATTGCCCGTGGGCATAGAATTCTTTGACCAACTGCGCAAAGAGAACTTCTACTATATCGACAAGACCGGACTGATCGCGGATCTGTTGAACAGCTGGAGCAATGTCAATCTCTTCACCCGCCCGCGCCGCTTTGGCAAGACGCTGAATATGAGCATGCTGCAATGCTTTTTCGAAATAGGCGGCGACAAGAGCATATTCGACGGACTGGCCATTAGCCGCGAAAAGGCACTGTGCGAAGAGTACATGGGTAAGTTCCCCGTCATATTCATTTCGCTTAAGGGTGTGGACGGTCTGACGTTTGACAGCGCGTACGGCATGCTGCGCGTGCTTCTGCGCGCCGAAATGATGCGCTTGAGCTTCCTTAAGGACAGTCCGAATATACTTGAAACCGAAAAGAACGCCTTCATGCGCTTTTTGAACGAAGAGGATACGCAGAGCGATGTGCAGGACAGCCTGCGCCTGCTTTCGCAGCTTTTGTATAAGCACTACAGGCGCAAGGTTGTACTGCTCATTGACGAATACGATGTGCCGCTGGATAAGGCGTACCATCATGGCTATTACGATGAAATGGTCGCGCTCATACGCGGGCTTTTCGGTCAGGTGCTTAAGACGAATAGCTATCTGCAATTCGCGGTGCTGACCGGCTGCCTGCGCGTGTCCAAGGAGAGCATATTCACGGGTCTGAACAATATGGAGGTAAACTCCATAGCCGATACCGCGCATGACGAACAGTTCGGCTTCACCGATGCCGAGGTCAAGCGGCTTTTGACCGATTACGGTATGGAAGAGCATATCGATGAAGTGAGAGAGTGGTATGACGGCTATCGCTTCGGCAATGCCGAGATATATTGCCCGTGGGATGTAATCAACTATGTGAAAAAGCTGCGCTCGGATCCGCAAGCGCAACCGCAGGCATTCTGGATAAACACCAGTAGCAATGATTTGGTAATGGACTTTGTCGAGTGCGCCGATAAGAATACGCAGGACGAAATCGAACGGCTGATCGCCGGTGAAACGATTGAAAGAAAGGTTCGACTGGATCTGACGTATGCCGAGGTGCATAAGAGCATTGATAATCTGTGGAGTGTGCTGTTTACCACCGGCTATCTTACTCAGGCGGGTAGGACGGCGGATGGCGCGTATAAGCTGAAAATACCCAATCGCGAGGTGCGCGAGGTATTCGTATTGCAGATTCAGGAGTGGTTCAAAAAGACGTTTGTCGAGGACAATAAGCCCATGCAGGCGTTTTGCAATGCGTTTAAGATAGGCGATGCGCAGACCATACAAAAGCACCTAAATACGGTCATGAGCCGAATGATAAGTATCATGGATACCACGGCGCGCAATGACCGTAAGGAAAGCTTCTATCATGGCATGCTGCTGGGACTTCTGCGCGCCGATCCCACATGGCTGATACGCTCAAATGCCGAGTCGGGCGATGGCTTTTGCGATATTATGATAGAGCCCGATGACCCGGAGACGGGTATAGTAATCGAAATTAAGTACGCACCCACATTTGCCGCCCTGGATGAATACTGTCGGCGCGCATTGGCGCAAATCAAATCGCGTAGATATGACGAACGCCTGCGCGATGAAGGCAGAGACCGCATATTGACATACGGCATAGCGTTTAATCGCAAGCGCTGTATGGTGATGTGTGGGGATGGGCGCGCGAGCGCGCCAGCCGTTAGCTGTTAGCGGTTAGCTGTTAGCTTGAGTTAGTGCGCGGCGGGTGTGAGTGATCAGTGGGCAGTGGTCAGTGATTAGCTTGAGTTAGAGTGCAAAGCCGCTCATACAACCAGTAGCACGTCCGCAAACAAGTTTTCGCGCCCCACTTTAATATATGGTGGGATGGGCGCGCGAGCGTGCCAGCTGTTAGCTGTTAGCTGTTAGCGGTTAGCTTAAGTTAGAGTGCGGGGACGTTAGTGACTAGTGACTAGTAGGCGAGTGACTAGTTTGAGTTAGAGTGCAAAGCCGCTCATACAACCAGAAGGCGTCCGCCAAAGCCGTCTTCGCGCCCCACTCTAATATATGGTGGGATGGGCGCGCGAGCGTGCCAGCTGTTAGCTGTTAGCCTAAGTTAGAGTGCAAGGCCACTCATACAACCAGAAGGCGTCTGCCAACGCCGTTTTCGCGCCCCACTCTAATATATGGTGGGGCGCGAACAAGTTCTGCCGAGTCTCCACTGAGCCGCCGAACGGGTTCGGCGGTGAACATCCGCGGG
>CAYTOU010000068.1:0-10290 GCA_964439295.1 uncultured Oscillospiraceae bacterium | reverse complement strand
CATGGCTCGCCTGAAAGGAGAGCTGCCGCCACAGCGGCTGAGAGGTCACCGTAGCCCCGCATTCTAACTCAAATCTAGTCACTCGCCTACTAGTCACTAACTCCGCGCACACTATCTCAATCTAACGGCTACCTTCCTCACCATACTGGCATTTCTCAAAAAAAACAAAAGACTACGAGCAAACGCATCACACGTCCCTCGCAGCCTTTTGCCGCAGGAGTGGCTGGATTCGAACCAGCGAATGCAGGAGTCAAAGTCCTGTGCCTTACCGCTTGGCGACACCCCTATGTGTAGATATAAAATTTGCCAGCCTTAGCGACTGGCATTACTTTTAAAAAGAAGGGAGAATGGTGGGACTCGAACCCACGGCATCCAGAGCCACAATCTGGCGCTCTACCACTGAACTACATCCTCCATATTATGACGCCGAGCAAGATTTAAAAAGCGCGCCTGAAGGGATTCGAACCCCTGGCCCACGGCTTAGAAGGCCGTTGCTCTATCCGGCTGAGCTACAGGCGCACATTGTGAGCCGCCACACCAGCGTTCCTCTCATCCGGCAGGTCAGGCTTGTGTGCCCGCCGCTATCTTGCTGACAGTTTCTAATTATAGCGTATGAGCGGCGTTTTGTCAATAGCAAAACGAACTTAAATTTGCCTATTTCGAGTGATTTCGGGTCGAAAATTCAATCCTTAACATTGCAAAGCGGGCACGGCAATGCCGCACCCGCGTGATTTTTACTTTAGTCAAGATTATATACCATAGGGCACAGACCGTTTGGTCTAAACTCCAGCACACCGCATGTGGGATGATGTGCCGCGGCTGAGCCGGGATTAAACAGCAGCACTCCCCCGTCATAGCTTGAATACGGGCTATGCGTATGCCCAAACAGCGCCGCATCGCACTTTAGCTCCAGCGCGCGGTAGTACAGCATCTGCAGCGTCATCTTGACGCGGTAGTTATGTCCGTGGCATATGAATATGCGCTTGCCTTCCAGCTCCAGCACGGTTTCGCGCGGCTCTTCGGGGTTAATATCGCAATTGCCCGACACGGCGTACACCGGCACGGTGAATACGCTGCGTATATACGGCAGGTCGCTCACGCAGTCGCCTAAGAATGCGAGTGCATCCACATTGCCCATCTGTATGGCCGCCTCGCGTATGCCGAACATATCGCCATGAGTATCCGACAGTACACCCAGTCTGAACATAGGCTTACTCCTCATTGAGCGCATCCCTGAGCGCCGCAATCGCGCGCGCCCTATGGGACACGGCGTTCTTTTCGTTGGCGTTGGCCTCGGCGAATGTCTTATTCAGCTCATTGGATAGGAACAGCGGGTCATAGCCGAAGCCGCCGTTGCCGCGCTCCTGATACAGGAGCTTGCCGCGGCACACGCCGCGCACCACTATGTCTTCCCTGCCCGGGCGGCACAGCGCAATTGCCGACGCAAATCCGCAGTCGCGGTTGGTTATGTCCTTCATGAGCTCTTTGAGCTTCTGATTATTGGCGTAGTCATCGCCATGCACGCCGCAGAAGCGCGCCGAGTACACACCGGGCTGACCGTCAAGCGCGTCAACCTCAAGTCCGGAATCGTCCGCAACGCATGCACAGTGCGCCACATCCATGAGCGCATGCGCCTTAATGAGCGCGTTTTCTTCAAATGTCGCGCCGTTTTCCTCGGGATCCAGGTCAATGCCGGCATCCTTCATCGATATGACATCGAACTTATCGCCCAGCATCGTCTTAAGCTCGACGACCTTATGCTCATTGCCCGACGCTATCATAAGGCGCGGCTTACGCCCTATTATGTCGGCGGCCTCTTTAAGTGCCTCGCGCTGCTTTTCCATGAGCGCCTTTATGCCGCTTTCGCCCAATTCCATCAGGCGCGCGAGCTCCTCACGGCTGAACGGACGTTCCTCGCCGGTGCCCTGTATTTCGACTATCCTGCCATCGCCCGACATGACTATGTTCATATCCACGGCGGCATGGCTGTCCTCGGGATAGTCCAGATCCAGCACGGGTTCGCCGCCGCTTATGCCCACGCTGACCGCCGCCACCTGAGTGCGCACGGGAGAGTCGACAATTTCGCCCTCGCGTATGAGCTTATCGCACGCGAGGCAGAGCGCCACGAACGCGCCGGTTATCGAAGCCGTGCGCGTGCCGCCATCGGCCTGCAGCACGTCGCAGTCGATGTATATCGTCCTTTCGCCCAGCGCGTACAGATCGCACACCGAGCGCAGTGCGCGCCCGATTAGGCGCTGTATCTCGACAGAGCGACCGTCGCGCTTTGAAAACTCGCGCGCCTTACGCTGCGGCGTTGCGCCGGGCAGCATGGCATACTCGGCTGTCACCCAGCCCTTGCCCTTGCCGCGCAGGAAGGGCGGCACATCGTTTTGCACGCTGGCGGTGCACAGCACGCGCGTGCGACCGCTGCATATCAATACCGAGCCCGCCGCCATTTCGGTAAATCCGGGTTGTATACTTACGCTTCTGAGCATATCGCTCATTCTGCCGTCATGACGCATATAAAATCCTCCGTATACTGTTTTTGCGCTTTATTTGCATTATATCACCTTTGCGCACAGCGCGCAACTCAGTCAAAAAGTGTGGGCACATGCGGTTTAAAACCCGCGTGCTTGTAAGCGGCGCGGCAATCGTGTATAATCATATCAAGTATGATTTAAGGAGAACTTCGCCATGCCAATGGATGGACTGACGCTCTCGTTCGTTAAGGACGAACTTAGCAATACGCTGCTGGGCGGTCGTGTGGACAAAATCACTCAGCCCGAGCGCGATGAGATACTTATATCAATGCGCTCGCTGGGCAAAAACCGCACGCTGCTTATTTCAATAAACCCCAACTGTGCGCGCATACACTTGACGCGCGACAAGCGCGTGAGCCCGCTTGAGCCGTCAAACTTCTGCATGCTGATGCGCAAACACCTGCAGGGCGGAAAGCTGACCGCCGTGCGCCAGATAGGCGGCGACCGCATACTGGAGATAGACGTTGAAAACCGCGATGAGCTGGGCGATCTGCGCGTGCGCACGCTGGTGCTTGAGATAATGGGCAGGCACTCAAACCTCATGCTGGTCAATTACAACGGCAAAATTATAGATTCGCTTAGGCACGTCACCGACGATATAAGCCGCGTGCGCGAGGTGCTGCCCGGACTGGACTATCGCCGTCCGCCCGCGCAGGATAAGCTTGCGCCCGACAATATCGATGTGGATACGCTTGCGCAGATGCTTTCACGCAATCCCGGCAAGCTCAGTAAGGCCTACGCCGCGTGCATATCGGGCGTATCCATACAAGCCGCGCGCGAAATTGCGTATAGGCTTATGGACGATGAGGACGCGCATACATCGCAGGTTGAGCCCGAGCGCGCCGCGCAGTTCGCCGTAAAGTACTTAAGCGAAATGCACGCGTGGACAAAGCCCACAATAGTGTTTGATTCGGAAGGCACACCGCTTGACTTCATGGCATTCCCCTACGAATGCCGCGCGGGCATGCTGTGCAAAACGTACGACAGCATGGGCGACATGATGGACGCCTTCTTCATGCAGCGCGATCTTGCCGAGCGCATATCGCAAAAGTCGGCATCGCTCAACCGTGTGCTCCACTCCAACATAGAGCGCTGCGAAAAGAAGCTGGGCTTGCAGCTGGACGCATTGCGCGATGGCGACAATTGCGAGGACTACCGTATAAAGGGCGAGCTACTGACCGCGCAACTTCACGCGGTACATAAGGGTGCGGCAAGCGTCACACTGGACAACTACTACGACGAAAACGGCGGCACGATAGACATCGAGCTGGACGTTAAACTCTCCCCCGCCGCTAACGCTCAGAGGTACTTTAAGCTGTATCAAAAGGCCAAGTCGGCGCGCCATCAGGCCGCCGAGCAGGTCGAAAAGACGCGGCAGGAGCTGTACTATCTGGAAGGGCAGCTGGACAATTTGCAAAAGTGTACCGACGAGTCCGAGCTGAACGAGGTGCGCGAGGAGCTGGTGCGCGAGGGGTATCTACGCGCCAACCACAATCGCCGCACGATAAAGAAGCTGCCTCCGTCCGCGCCGTATCACTTCATTGCGCCCGACGGCACCGACATATTGATAGGCAAGAACAATGTGCAAAACGACCAGCTCACGCGCACTGCCGAGATAAGCGATACTTGGATGCACGTAAAGGACATGCCCGGCTCGCACGTAATCGTATGCACGCGCACGCCGTCCGATGAGACGCTGCTTCTCGCGGCACGGCTGGCGGCGTGGTTCTCAAAGGGGCAGCATTCATCGCAAGTGCCGGTCGACTACACGCTGCGCAAGTATGTCAAAAAGCCCGCCGGTGCAAAGCCCGGCTTCGTCATATACACGCATCAGACCACGCTGTACGTGACGCCCGATGAAAGCGTTGTAAAGTCGGTGCGCCTTGCCAGTCGGGAGGGATAACGATGGAGCTTGAGAAAGTCGCCGAGTCCATAAATCTCTTGGGCGAATATTTGGGCATGCGAGATGTGGACGCATTAAAAAGCGACTGCATTTGCCGCGCCATCGGGCAAAAGCGCGCGAACGCAATGGTGCTTTTCGGCGGCAGCATACTTGCCGGCGGCGATGTGCTGGCAGGCGCGATGAGTGAAGGCGTTGCGGATAAGTACATTATAGTGGGCGGTGAAGGGCACACCACGCCCGCGCTACGGCAAAAGGTACACGCGCTCTATCCCGACTTTGACACCGAAGGTCTTGCGGAGTCGCAGGTGTTCAGCGGGTATCTTATGCGCAAGTACGATCTCAAGCCCGACTACATCGAGACCCAATCGACCAACTGCGGCAACAACATAACCAACCTGATAGCGCTCATGGACGCGCACAGCCTAGGGCACGACAGCGTTATACTGTGCCAGGATGCATCCATGCAGAGGCGCATGGACGCGGGACTGCGCAAGTACGCGCCCGATACGCGCATAATCAACTATGCGACATACCGCGCGCACGTTACTGTGCGGGACGGAGCGTTGTGCTTTTCGGATAAAATAAGCGGCATGTGGTCAATCGAGCGCTACATATCGCTGCTCATGAGCGAGATACCGCGCCTGCGCGATGACGAAAACGGCTACGGTCCGCGCGGCAAGGGCTTTATCGCGCATACGGATATGCCCGATGAAGTCGAAGACGCGTTTAAGCTGCTCAGTACGGGCGGAATAGGCGCAATTCGCGAGGGCGATGCGCGATATGCGGGATAGTTGGCGGTCTCGCGCTTTCTTTGCACCCGCTTAAACCTGTTAACCCATGCGTGTACTATATCGATACAGATAAGTACTATAATACCATTTGAAATAGATTGGCATACGGAGGCCGCTATGGATATACGCATACTTGAATTGATAGAGGGCGCAAAGCGCGCCCAGGGCTTGACCGTGGTAATAGACGTGTTCCGCGCATTCTCGCTGGAATGCTATCTTTTCGCGCGCGGCGCAAAGGAAATTCTGCCGGTGGGCGACATAAACGAGGCATTTGCGCTTAAGCGCGAAGACCAAAGCCGCGTGCTTATAGGCGAGCGCCACGGCAAAAAGTGCGAGGGCTGCGATTTCGGTAATTCGCCGTCGCAGACCGAAGGCTTTGACTTTACCGGGCGCACGGTTGTACACACTACCAGTGCGGGCACGCAGGGCGTCGCAAACGCCGTACACGCCAGCGAAATAATCACCGGCAGTCTGGTCAACGCGCGCGCAATCGCCGCTTACATTCGCGCTCAAGCACCCGAAACAGTGTCTTTGGTCGCGATGGGCACGGATGGCATAAAGTCCGCACCCGAGGATGTGCTCTGCGCCGAGTATATACGCAGTCTACTAAACGGCGAAGAGTTTGACATAGACGCGCGCGCAAAGGCACTTAGATATAACGGCGGGCAGAAGTTCTTTAATCCCGATACGCAGGAGATCTTCCCTGAAAAGGACTTTGCCATGTGCATCGATTATGACAAGTTCCCGTTCGTCGTGCGCATTGAGCGCGATAAAGACGGTCGTGCCGTGTCGCGCCGCGTTGACATAGGGACGGCGCAGCTATGATAACATTGCGCCGCGCAGAAAGCTGCGACATAGAGCTCTTTCGCAATATGTTTAACCTAATGCATGCCGAGCTCAAGCAATTTACGCGCGAAATCGGCGATATGGATGAGCAGGGATATTTCGACGCGCATGCGTGCGATGCGTACTTTGCGGGCGAAGAGTGCGCGCAAGGGTATGTGATAATGTCGGACGAACGCATATGCGGCATAGTCACTGAGACCTCCGCGCCGTATGTCAAGCCGGGCTGCGACTACTGCCTGCAGGAGATATACATACTGCCGCACATGCGCGGGCAGGGTATCGGAAGTGGCGCATGCAAGGCGCTGTTTTCGGCATATCCGGGGCGCTGGTGCTGCATTGTACTTACTAACAATGTGCGCGGCATGAAGTTTGCGCAGGATGTGTTGCTGGACGGCAACAGTTTAGTTGCGCGCGGGCAATTGGATGACGAGAGCATTTATATAGAATTTGATGTAAGCAAATAAAGGCAAAATAAAGCGGCTGCAAAGGAGATTATCATCCTTTACAGCCGTTTATATTTATCATCAGATGGGAAGCAGTGTCACGCATATTCCGAAGAATATGATTAGCGAGCACGCGTCGACTATCGTTGTAATGAGCGGCGCAGCCATTATCGCGGGGTCAATATGCAATGCGTTGGCTATCAGCGGCAGCACGCCGCCTATTACCTTGGACATAATTACGGTGCACATCATAGTCAGTGCCAGTGCGAGAGCGACCATCCAGTCGCCGTACTGTATGCCCACGCGCAGAAGGTTGACTACCGACAGAACCGAACCCACGGTCAGGGCAACGCGCGTTTCCTTCCACAGTACGCGCGGCAGATCGCGTATGGACAGATCACCGGTCGCCAGTCCGCGTATTACCATTGTGGAGGACTGACTGCCCGCGTTTCCGCCGGTATCGGTCAGCATGGGTATGAACGAAACCAGCAGCGGCATTGTGCTTATCGCCGCCTCAAACTTGGTCAGTATGCCGCCGGTTATCATGCCCGATATCATAAGCACCATGAGCCATACTATGCGGTTTTTGCTCATTTCAAGCACGCTTGTCTTTAGATAAGTCTTTTCCGAGGGATGAATACCGCTCATCGCCTCGAAGTCCTCGGTGGCTTCCTGCTCCATGACGTCCATTGCGTCATCGACGGTGACTATGCCGACCAGGCGCTTTTCGTTATCCACAACCGGCAGTGAGAGCAGGTCATACTTGCTCATCACGCGCGTGACCTCTTCCTGATCCTCCAGCGTGCCTACGGATATTATGTCGCGCTCCATCAGGTCGCTGACCAGCGTGCCGTCCTTGGCCAGCAGCAGCTCCTTTACGGTCACTACGCCCTCCAGCACGCGCCTTGCGTCTATTACGTAGCAGGTGTAGATTTCCTCGCTGTCCTCGCCCGTGCGCCTTATGTGCTCAATTGCGTCTTCCACAGTCATTGTGGCGCGCAGGTCGACAAACTCGGCGGTCATAATGCTGCCGGCGGAGTTTTCGGGGTACTGCAGGTATTGGTTAATCAGAGTGCGTGTTTCGGCAGTGGCATTCTTGAGCACGCGCTTGACCACATTCGCGGGCAGCTCTTCCAGCATGTCCACGGCATCGTCCAGATACAGCTCTTCGATTATCTGCTTAAGTTCGTTATCGGTCGCGCTTTCCAGTATCACCTGCTGCACATCGCTTTCCAGATTGGAAAACACGTCGGCAGCCATCTGCTTGGGCAGAGTGCGGAATAGTATTCGCGCGTCCTCGGGCTCAAGCTCACACAGGAATTGCGCCACATCGACCTCGTTCATGTCGCTAAGGCGCGCGCGCAGTTCCTTAAAGTTGCGAGCTTTAAGCAGCTCGCGCAGTTCGTCAAAATTGATTTCGGTATTCATTGGCTGATCCTCCTTACGCAAATTTTGAGGACAGCACACAAAAACAGGCCTGCGTAAAAATACACAGCCCTGCGATAAACCCAAAATCGATTGTCTAAGACTTTGCGGCATGACATTTACGCCTGCGCCACTTAGACGCATGCAGACACGCCGCGACACGACCCGCCTATTTTAGGCGCGTCACGCAGCCAATTACAATATTGTCCAAAGCGGGACGCACTGTGCCCGCTTAAGGCTCATGCACGATCGGGGTTTACCGCTTTGCGTACTTCGTCCGACGGGTTCCACTTGCGTCTCACTTCCTTTGTATATTTTCGCCCCTTTTATGGGCTTTATTATTATAACACCTGCCGAAACTCATGGCAATACGACGCCTGCAAATTTTACGCTAAACAATCATGAGTCAAACATAAAAAACCGCTCCGCCTGAATTTAGCTCGGCGGAGCGGCACATCTAATTGTCGGTTTTTAGCCTATCTTGCGATAGAAGGGATGATAGTCGAGTATCTTTTCGATCTCGTCGATGGCATCCTGCGGCAGCTCGGTTTCGCCGGCGAGCAGGTTGCTTTCCAGCTGGCTGGGCTTGGACGCGCCGGTGATTACGCTGGATACAACACTGTCGCGCAGAGTCCATGCCAGTGCCATAACGCTCAGCGGCATACCCAGACCGTCGGAAACCTTGAGCAGCTTTTCCACGATGTCCAGGTTCTTGTCGGTCAGCAGGTTATTGATCTGCTTATCGGCCTGATGAGTCGCGCGGCTGCCCGCGGGGATCTCCTTGCCCTTGCGGTACTTGCCGGTCAGAAGGCCCTGTGCCAGCGGGGAGAACGGCACTATGCCCAGACCGTTTTCCTTGCAAATGTCAAAGATTTCGTCCTCGACATAGCGGTCGACCATGTTGTATTCGGGCTGCAGCACGGTCATCGGGTGCAGACCCATGCTCTTGATTATGCCCAGCGCCTTGGTTATCTGTACAGGGCTCCACTCGGATACGCCGTAGTAGAGTATCTTGCCCGCCTGCACCAGATCGTCCAGTGCGCGCATGGTCTCTTCGATGGGCGTGGTGGGATCGAAGCGGTGGCAGAAGTACATGTCAAGGTAATCCACCTGCATGTTCTTAAGCGACTTATCGACCTGCTCGAATATATGCTTGCGGCTCAGTCCGCGCTCGTTGACGTCGGGTCCCATCGGGAAGAAGACCTTGCTGGATATTACAAGGCTGGAACGGCGATAGTCCTTAAGGCACTTGCCCAGGAACTTTTCCGCCTCGCCGCCGCTATACGCATCGGCGCAATCGAAGAAGTTTACGCCCGACTCATACGCCAGGCGTACGGTGTCCTGCGCTATCTTAGCCGCCTCACTGCCGTTCAGATCGGTCATCCAGCTGCCCAATGCCACGCGGCTTACCTTAAGACCGGATGCACCCACACTGCGATATTTCATTTTATTACCCTCCATATCCGATTAAACATCCATATTATAGCCGATATCCTTGCGGAGTCGGTTGATTGCGTCTTCCTTATCGCCCCTGCGAATGGCGTCCAGTATCTTTTCATGCGCCTCGGGGTAGAATATAGTATTGAAGTCCCGCTTTGCGCCAAAGTGATTCTGTGCAAAGAAGCGGCGCTCCACTTCAATGCAATTGGTCACGCTCTTGACCAGATAGGGATTATCCGAAATCATAATCAGGTCGGTATGGAACGTGATATTCTGCTGCCAGAGTGTCCAAATGCTCTTATCTTCCGCGCAAATGTCGCGCGCCTGTTTTAGATTTTCGGCTATATGGTCTATCTTTTCCGGAGTAAACATGTCGAAGTAGTGCTCTAGCGACGATATCTCCAGCATTGAGCGAACAATCATATTGTCCTTACCGCTCTTCTCCCCCAGGCGCACCACGACGTATCCGCAGCGCGGTATGCTGGTCAGCACCTCCTCAGCGCACAGTCTGAGCAGTGCCTCGCGCACGGGCGCCTTGCTTACGCCGTACTCCTTAACCAGCGCGCTTTCGGTCAGCAGCATGCTATCCGCCGCCGCGCCCGCCGATATTATCTTTTCCAATATTGAATCGTGTATCTGAGCGGAGAGCGTTGTAGACTCGGTTTTCATGAAGAGCCCCCTTCATCTTCTTTGACGCACAGGGGAATCTGCCTTCAAGAACACAGACATTTCCTGATAGTCGCTTAAATGTTATTTTAGCACCTTGTGCTCAAGAATCAAGCATGGCTTAATTAATTCAAGTAAAATGCCGGTCTGTGGCCGATGGCACAGACCGGCGTAAATTTAATTAAATCGACCTAGCCGCCTCAACAACCCAACGGATACGATCGTGATCGATGTTC
>CAYTOU010000067.1:3990-10529 GCA_964439295.1 uncultured Oscillospiraceae bacterium | reverse complement strand
TCTCCACATCTTTATTATATCACACATTACTTTAAACAACAAGGCTCATATTTATGCCTGAGCTGTAAACACAGGCAAAGCGCTGCTCCCAAGGCAATGTGCGTTTAAATACCGTATATCGGAACACCCTTAACATACACGTGGTAGTATTTAGACAACTAAGGGTGCTATGCGCATCCGTATTTGTGGAGGTCGTATATGGCTCTTTTGACAGAAGAAGACAGAAAGTACGTGACGCCGGAGGATATCTGTGCTCATCTGGGCGACGACTATGCGCGGTTCGAGGGCGCAATAGTGCCGCCCATATTTCAGAATTCTCTGTTCGTAAAGCCCACCGAGGTTAACGGCGTCACCCAGACAAGCTACGCGTATACGCGCGTGAGCAATCCCACGACCGAAATCGCCGAGCGCAAGATCGCCGCGCTGGAGGGCGGCGATGGCGCGCTGTGCTTCTCATCGGGCATGGGCGCGATTAGCAGCGCGATAATGTACTGCGTGCACGCGGGCTGCCATGTAATACTTACCGATACCGCGTACGGCAATACTCTGGAGGTAATAGGGAAGTACCTGCATGACCGCTTCAATGTCGATTTCACACTGGTAAATGGCGGCTCGGTCGACGAGATACGCGCGGCGATTCGCCCCAATACCAGCCTAATCTATCTTGAAAGCCCGTCCAGCCTTGTGTTCCGCATGCAGGATCTGGATGCCGTGGCGGCGCTCGCCAAGGAGCATGGTATTATGACCGTCATAGATAATACCTACGCTACGCCGCTGCATCAGCAACCGCTCAAGCACGGCATTGACATCGTGTGCCATACCGCGTCCAAGTACATGGGCGGCCACAGTGACATTGTCGCCGGTGCTCTGATTTCGCGCCGCGAAATAATCGAGCAGATTCAGATGCGCGAGCGCGAGCTGTTCGGCAGCAACATGGACCCGCATCAGAGCTGGCTGCTCATACGCGGACTGCGCACACTGCCCGTGCGCCTCAAGCGTCACGGCGAAAGCGGCATGAAGGTGGCGCGCTTCCTCGAAAATCACCCCAAGGTGGAAAAGGTGTTCTATCCCGGCTCGGCAACGTACGACCAGCCCGAGCTGTTCAATAAGTACCTGACCGGCACGAACGGACTAATGAGCTTTGTACCCAAGGGAACGCCCGAACAGGTCAAAAAGTTCACTCAGTCGCTGCACTTCTTCCAGAACGGTTGCAGCTGGGGTGGATTCGAGAGCCTGTGCGTACTACTTGGTAGCAGCGAAGCATCGCGCAAGGCGGGTCAGCCCGAGAATCTGGTGCGCATACACGTGGGACTGGAGGACGTGGACACGCTTATAAACGACCTGGACCAGGCACTTAATCAGATACCCGACTGAATTTACCGTCAGTCAATACCTCGGCGGCCGCGCTCATAACGAGTGTGGCCACTTTTTTGCCGCAAAAGCAGTCTGACAAAACCGCGAAAATGTCTAAATTTGATACAAGAAAACCATCGTGTCTATTTTTTCTTTGGAAGACCGCGACTATAATAATCAACTGCGGAGGGGATTTGCACCCCAACTGTTGCGTAAATACAAAAGGAGGCTTTCATAGATGCGTTTTTCAAAGGCCGTGGTGAAATGCCGCGTACCGATACTGATAATCGCCTTGCTGCTTCTGATACCGTCCGTATTCGGCATAGCCGGCACTCGTATCAACTACGATATGCTGAACTACCTGCCCGAAGACATGGACACCATCAAGGGTCAGAACGAGCTGATGGATGATTTCGGTAAGGGCGCGTTTTCACTTCTAGTAATAGAAGATATGCCCGAAAAGGATGTTGCTACGCTCGAAGAGAATATAAAGCAGGTCGAGCATGTGGACAGCGTAATTTGGTATGATACATTTGCCGATCTGTCCATCCCGATGGATATGCTACCCGACTGGCTGTACGATGCGTTTAACACCGATGACGCGACGCTAATGGCGGTGTTCTTCGACTCCTCGACCTCCGAGGACGTCACTATGGACGCCATACGCGAGATTCGCCTGATTGCAGGTGAGCAGGTGTTCGTATCCGGTATGTCGGCTCTGGTCACCGATCTAAAGGATCTGTGCGAGCAGGAAGAGCCCATATATGTCGGCATTGCGGTTGCGCTGGCGTGCATCGCGATGATGGTATTCCTGGATGGTTGGCTGGTGCCGTTCGTATTCCTTGCCAGCATAGGCATTGCGATACTGATTAACCTCGGCTCCAACTACTTCCTGGGCGAGATATCGTATATAACAAAGGCACTGTCCGCCGTACTGCAGTTGGCTGTCACAATGGACTATTCGATATTCCTCTGGCACAGCTACAACGAGCAGCTCACTAAGTACTCCGACCACAAAGAGGCCATGGCGGTCGCCATACACGAAACGCTCACCTCTGTTGTGGGTAGCTCGATAACCACAATCGCGGGCTTCGCGGCACTGTGCTTCATGACGTTCACTCTTGGACGCGACCTGGGCATTGTTATGGCTAAGGGCGTTCTGCTGGGCGTTATAGCGTGCGTAACCGTACTGCCTTCGCTGATACTGGTGCTGGATAAGCCGCTACAGAAGACCCGCCACCGCTCGCTGATACCCGATATGTCGCGCGCGGCAAAGCGTCTGGTAAAGATATTCCCGGTATTCCTGGTGATATTCGCGATACTGATACTGCCCGCGTATAACGGATATAAGAAGACCAACGATGAAGTTTACTACGACATGGGCGAGTGCCTGCCGCAGGATATAGATTACGTAATCGCCAACAGCAAGCTGCGCGATGAGTTCAACATCGCATCCACTCATATGTTGCTTGTCGATACAAGCACAACGTCTAAGGATGTACACGCCATGATAGACGAAATGGAGCAGGTCGATGGCGTAAAGTACGTCCTGGGAATTGAGTCTGTCATAGATGAGTCCATACCCGAGGACATGCTGCCCGAATCGATAACGTCCCTGCTCGAAAGCGATCGCTGGAAGCTGCTGCTGATCAACTCCGAATACAAGGTCGCGAGCGACGCGGTCAACGATCAGATTGACCAGCTGAACACCATACTTAAGAAGTACGATCCTAACGGACTGCTGATAGGTGAAGCGCCTTGCATGAAGGACATGATAGAGACCACCGATACCGACTTTAAGGTAGTTAACGCGGTATCCATCATCGCGATATTCGTGATAATACTGCTGGTCGAAAAGAGCCTGAGCCTGCCCTTCATACTGATTGCGGTAATCGAGCTGGCCATATTCATTAACCTGGGCCTGCCGCATTACCTGGGTCAGTCGCTGCCCTTCATCGCGCCTATATGTATATCGACAATACAGTTGGGCGCAACGGTCGACTACGCTATACTTATGACCACGCGTTATAAGTCCGAACGCGCGCAGGGCAAGAGCAAGCGCGAGGCGGTTGAAATCGCACTGGGCACGTCCATTCCGTCAATCATAGTATCCGGTATGGGTCTGTTCGCCGCGACATTCGGCGTGGCTGTGTATTCCAACATCGATATAATCAGCTCCATGTGCATGCTGATGGCGCGCGGTGCAATCATAAGCATGCTGTGCGTAATATTCATACTGCCGGCAATGCTGATGCTGTTTGATGGCGTGATTAAGCATACATCCCTGGGCATGAAGCCCCGTATTGCAAAGGAGGACAAGTGATTATGAAAAAGCGCATGCTGGCCGCGCTGACTGCGGTCATAATGATACTGACACTGCTTATGCCGAGCGCTCTGGCCGAGAGCGAGGACAAAAAGGAAATGGTATACGTCGTGGCGGACGCCTACGGCGAATCCAACGAGATAGTGGTAAGCGAGCGACTGTATAACCATGACGGCGAGGACGAACTTTCTGACGTAAGCACACTGAGCGACATAGAGGTCATCGGCGGCGAGCAAACCTACACCGCCGACGGCGATCAGCTGGTGTGGGATGCCGATGGCTCCGACATACGCTACGAAGGCACCACCGATAAGCAGTTGCCCGTGGGCGTAAAGCTCACATACAAGCTGGACGGCGAAGAGATCGCCGCCGAAGATCTGGCGGGCAAGAGCGGTAAGCTGGAGATAGACATAGAGTATCAGGCAAACGAGATGCGCGAAGTAACCGTAAACGGCGAAACCGAAGAGATGCCCGTACCCTTCCTGATGGCGACCGTAATGCTGTGCAAGGACGGCGTGTTCGACAACATCGAGGTAACCAACGGTAAGGTAATAGACATCGGTGACCGTCAGCTGATACTGTGCGCGGGTCTGCCGGGCGTAAGCGATGCGCTTAAGCTGGACACATACGAAGATCTGGACGTTGAAATACCCTCGACGGCTACCATAACCGCTGATGTAACCGACTTCGCCACCGATGGCACCTACACCGTTGCCACCAATTCGATATTCGAAGATATAGACTTGGACGACTACTCGCTGGATGTGGACTATGACGACATCAAAAAGCAGTTCGAAGACGCACGCGATGAGCTGCTGGACGGCGTGCAGCAGTTGGCGGACGGCGCAACCGAGCTGTATGACGGCCTGACCGAGATTGACGAAAACAGCGATACTCTGGTCGACGCCGCGCGTCAGGTACTTGAGACCGTTATGGAGACCGCAAACGATCAGCTTGCCGAAAGCGAAGACGACTTTAATAAGCTGGGCATAGTGCTTAACGAACTGACCGTGGACAACTACGACACCGAAATCACCCGCCTGCAGACCGAACTGCTGGACAAGGTAGAGGATTACGTGCTTGAGCAGGCCGATGCCACCCTGGAGAGCAAGGTAAACACCGCGGTTGAGGAAGAGGTCGAAAAGCAGGTAAAGGAAGCCGCCGAGGAAAAGGTCGAGGCTGCCGTAAAGGAAGCTGTCGAGCCGCAGGTACGCGCTCAGGTAGAAGCCGCCGCGCGCCAGAAGGTCGAAGCCGCCGTGCGCAACCCCGATGAGGATACCCTGAATGCCGAAATCGAAAACCAGATGCAGACCGAATCTGTAAAGAGCGAAATCGAAAGCAACGTAAAGCAGCAGATGGAGTCCGACACAGTAAAGGCCGCCATGAAGCAGCAGCTTGAAGCGACCGTGCGCGCAAAGGTCGAGGCCGCGTATAAGGAAAACATACGCGCTCAGATCGAAAGCGGCTACTCCGACAGCATTCGTCAGCAGGTAACCGCCGCGTACCGCGAGCAGATTCGTCAGCAGATTATCGCCGCCGCGACAGCTACTACCGCTCCCACCGAAGCTCCTACTGAAGCACCTACCGAGGCGACCGATGAAAGCGTAAGCGAATCCGCAAGCCAGGACGGCACCGATATAGATGCCATGGTCGAAGAGAAGCTGAACAGTGACGAGATACAGTCCGCTATAAGCAAGGCCGTGTCCGATAAGATTGACTCGCTGACCGAAGAGAAGCTGAGCAGCGACGATATCAAGGCCGCGATAGAGGCTGAGATAACCAAGCAGATGTCCGATTCCGACGTACTGGCACAGGCTCAGGCGCAGGCCGAAGCCACCGTGCGCGAGAAGGTCGAAGAGGCCGCGCGCGAAAAGATTCGTACGACCATACTGTCCATGACCGATGAGCAGGTAAGCGCGATAGTCGAACAGAAGATGGCGTCCGATGACATCAAGGCGCAGATAGATACCGAAACCGCAAAGCAGATGAAGACCGACAGCGTAAAGGCGATTATAGCCCAGAACGTTGAGGAACAGATGGCGACCGACAGCGTAAAGCAGCAGATTGAGGACAACATAAAGGAGCAGCTTGCGTCTAAGAAGGTCAAGAATATAATTTCCGAGAAGATATCCGAAAACCGTCAGAGCAAGGAGTACATGGACACCGTTGCCGAGGCGCTGGAGGAGAACGGCGAAAACGGCGAGGCGTATCAGGCACTGGTAAAGCTGCATGACACGCTGGACGATATGTGCGACTTCTACGAGGGCGTTGTGGAGTACACCGACGCTGTGGGCAAGTGCAAGGACGGCGCGCAGGAGCTCTCCGACGGCGTCGACACGCTCAACACCACGGTGACCAACCTGCTCAACGGTGACTTCGATGAGCTGGATAGCGACATAACGATAACCGATGACATGAAGGACGATATAGAAAAGCTGCTCGACTATCTGGACGATGGAATCAGTGAAATCAAGGATCGCGCGGATGCCCTTCTCGACATTACCCGCGACTACAATTCCTACGCCGGCATAGCCGAAGGCAAGACCGGTACGGTTCAGTTCCTGATCCGCACTGCGTCGATCTAAAACGTAATGTAAACTAACGCAAGCAAAGCCCGACCGCGAAACGCGGTCGGGCTTTTGCTCGATATTCAATCGGCTGTTGACACTCGCTCGGCAATTGTGGTAAAATAATAGCAGGAAGGGATGACGCCTGTGGAACGGCTTTTCCCTCCGTTCGAAAATGAGGGTGCCGCCTATCCGCTAGCGCAGGATGGCGGCTTTAACTTTACTGTTTACGATTTGTGGTCATGGTTATGAGCCATGAACGCCAAACTGATAATCGCAATAACGATCGCGAGCAT
>CAYTOU010000067.1:0-3890 GCA_964439295.1 uncultured Oscillospiraceae bacterium | reverse complement strand
TTCGGGCGGCACTCAATGCGAGTGCCGCCCGAATGCGTTTACCGATCTTTATGCTTTAGCTTCAACCAAACGTATCACACGCAGGGGAGTAGCCTCTTCGCCGTCCGCGACAGTATAGTCAAGTACAAATGTAACTATCCCGTTTTCCTCGCATATTTCAATAACGCTTTCTGTGCCGTCTTCGGAAAGCAGCACGAGCGAGTATCCGCTTATCGTATCGGCGGACAGCGATACCGTAACCGTGTCGATGGGCTGTACGATCTGACCGTCGTTTTCAAAGCATACGCTTATGATTGCTTCACCGCTCTCCAATGTGCCCATGCGCAGTATGGGTTCGCCATCGAACTCGGTTTCCTTTTGCACCGTGCCGTCGGTTATCAAGTCAAGCTGCTCATCATCGCTTATGTATCCGCATATGGGGCATAGCGTGAATACGGTGTCCTCTTCGCCATCGGCCGATGCAAGTATGCTGTATTCGTATTGCGCGCACGTGCCTTCAAGCACATAGTCGCAGCCTTCGCGCAGGCATTCGGCGGCATGCATGCCTTCGCCGGTATGTAGCCATTCGCCCAACGTGTGCCCGAGCTTGTCGGTCTTGTCGCCGGTATAGCTCTTGCCGCAGTTTTCACATGTGTACGTTGTATAGCCGTCCTTTGTGCAGGTGGGCTCTGTTACGGCTGCCTTGTAGTCGTGTCCGGTGGCCTTTACCTTGTCCGCGGTATACTTGTCGCCGCATGTGGCGCAAGTGTATGTTGTGTAGCCGCTCTTTGTGCAGGTGGGCTTGGTTACGGTAGCCTTGTAATCGTGCCCGGTGGCTTTGACCTCATCCGCGGTATACTTGTCGCCGCAGTTCGCGCAAGTGTACGTGGTATAGCCCTTCTTTGTGCAGGTGGGCTCTGTTACGGTAGCCTTGTAATCGTGTCCGGTGGCTTTGACCTCATCGGCGATATATGTATCGCCGCAACCCGAGCAGGTATATGTGGTATATCCATCCTCGGTGCATGTGGGCGCGGTTATGGTAGCCTGATAATCGTGACCCGTGGTATCGGTATCATATGTGGTAAACGATGAGCCACATATGGTGCATGTGTATGTGGTATATCCGCTCTCGGTGCATGTGGGCGCGGTCACAACCGTCTTGTAGCTGTGCGTATGTGACGGCTCTACGGTTTTACGCCGCTCTTCTGCCCAAGTTTCACTGAAAGTCGCGATATAAACCGTATTGCCGTCTTCATCGGTTTCAGTCTGTACCGTGGCTTGTGCGGTTTGCTTTACTTTGCAACAACTACCATTAGGGCGCATACGTGCGCATTGCCGCGAAGCGGTGCATGTACGATTTCCGTCTGACCATTCGTAACTGATATCGCTTCCCCAATCGTGGTGGTTTGGGTTATTATAATATGAATTAATACGTCCACACAGCATGCACACTTGACCTTTTGTGCAGTCGTCATTAATGTATTTATATCGGCACCCATCGGTATCAGGCAATTTAGAACCACAATCGGGGCAATATCCCCCACAAGCCTCAGAACCAAAGTCCTTCTGATCTACTTCCACGTCTTTTTCACAATTACTGCAATACCTGGTATACGCAAGTGCGCTGCCCGAGTACAGCAGCATTACCAGTGCCATAAGTGCGATGGTCAAGATGCGCTTCTTCATATCATTCCCTCCTTAACTGTGTGTAAAGAAAGTAAACTTCGATGACCTTATTGTAACATATATCTGGACAAATTGCAAGTAGAAAAACGGCACGCGTTTCAAATAAAGCAAAGTAAATGCCGACAATTATCGGCGCGATAAATGCATAAATCGCATCAAATTATGTGTGCATTCGTGCGCCCGTTGTGGTATAATGTCCGCAGATTATGCGAAGGGAGCATTACAATGAGATATCCTGCATATCCGCTTATTACCATAGATCCTTATGTGAGCCTGTGGAGCAGTTCGGATCTGCTTAATGACGATAACACGCGCCTGTGGTTCGGCATGGAAAAGCCCATACACGGCGTGATGCATATAGACGGCGAACACCTGCGCTTCATGGGCGCGGCGGACGAGCGCTTCGGCAGACCCCAGCGCTGCTTGCCTCAAAAGTCGGTGGACTTTGAGCCGCTGTTCACGCGCTACGTATTCGAAAACAGCCGCGTGCGCCTGACCGTGTGCTTCTGGAGTCCGGCGCTTATAAAGGACGTTCAGCTTATGAGCACGCCTTGCTCGTTTATCGATTATGAAATTAAGGTGCTGGACGGTCGCAAGCACAATATATCGATAGAGCTGTTTATCGACAGCGCCATGTGCGGTCACGATGCGTCCGATGTAGTCGGCGAGACGCTGGACTGCGAGGGCTATTCGCTGGCGCGCTTTAGCAAGCGCCGTCAGCAGGTGCTGCATGAGCGCGGCGACGGCATTGACATTGACTGGGGCACGTTCTATCTGGCGGGACTCTATACGCGCTATAACGAGCATGGCATTGCGTACGAATACAGCTTCGACCGCATGAAGGCGGGAAGCGAATCCACGCGCGAATTCGACGCGCACAGCCTTATGTCTGTATATAAGCTGCCCGACAATTTCGACGGCGAGATGAAGGCTTACGACATATTCGCATATGACGACGGTGCCAGCCTAATCGTGCTGGGCGACAAGCTAAAGGGCATATGGACCGAGCGCTTTGGCAGCATTTATACCGCGATAGATTACTTCTATAAGCACCATGACGAGCTGTATAATAAGACGCTCGCATGGCAGGAAGAACTCTTAAACGATGCGCGCCCCTTCGGCGATGACTACGTAAAGATAATCACCGCCGCGTACAGGCATATACTGGCCGCGCATAAGGCGGTGCGCCGCCCGGATGGCGAAATACTGTACATGAGCAAGGAATGCTGCAGCAACGGCTGCATAAACACCGTCGATGTCAGCTATCCGTCCATACCGCTATTGCTTTGCTATAACCCGGAGCTGGTGCGCGGACTCATGACCGGCATATTCGAATTCGCCGCGCAGCCCGGTTGGCCGTACGACTTCGCGCCGCACGATCTGGGTCAGTACCCGATCGCCAACGGTCAGGTATACGGTCTGGATTGGGATAAGGTCAGCGATGATCCCTTCGCATGGCTTAGCATATATAAGCGCACCGAAAACGTATTCAAGTACGATAAGCAGATGCCCGTCGAAGAGTGCGGCAACATGATACTGATGGCGTACGCGTACCTGCGCGCCGACGGTACCGAAAGGTCGCGCGCATATGTCGATAAGCACATGCCCATGCTCAAAAAGTGGGCGCAGTTCCTGATTGATGCGGGCATTGATCTTGAGTCGCAGCTGTGCACCGATGACTTTGCCGGTCACATGAGCCGCAATGTCAATCTGGCAATTAAGGCGTGCGAAGCGCTCTACGCGATGGGCGAAATGACCGGCGAAGAGAAGTATCACGAAATTGCGCGCAAGAACGCTGCCGAGCTGGAAAAGCAGGCGGCAAACGAGGGCGGCATGATGCTTAATCTGGGCAATCCCAACAGCTGGAGCCTGAAGTACAACATGGTATGGGACACGGTCGCTGGCTTCAACCTCTTTAGCGAGGATGTGCGCAAAAAGGAAATCCAGACATATTATAAGAAAGCCGAATCGTTCGGCGTACCGCTGGACAGCCGCTGCGACTATACCAAGTCCGACTGGATGCTGTGGGCGAGCGCGCTGTGCGATACCGACGAAAGCACGCGCTTTATGTCCAAGCTCTTGGTCGCGCTACTCAATAATACGCCCGATCGCGTGCCCTTTACCGACTGGTTCGAGGGCGAGGCGGGCACATGCCATCAGTTCCGCCACCGCACCGTACAGGGCGGACTGTGGATGCCGGTACTGAAAAACAAGTGGTCAAAGTA
>CAYTOU010000066.1:9130-10649 GCA_964439295.1 uncultured Oscillospiraceae bacterium | reverse complement strand
ATAACGGCGTGCCTTCGCTGATGGTGACCGGCGATGAGGGTCTGTGCAATTGGGCGCAGTCGGTCAATCCGGGCATGGAAACAGTCGCGGTCAGCCGCGGCATAGGCGGCGGCAGCGTGTCGATTAACCCCAAGCTCGCCGTGAAAAAGATAGAGCAGGCCGCGCAGCGCGCGTTGGATAAGGACATAAGCAAGCTGGTTCTGCCCCTGCCCGACAAGTTCGAAATAGAAATATGCTACCGCGAGCACATACTGGCGCATAAGGGCAGCTTCTATCCGGGCGTAACCAAGCGCGGCACGCACTGCGTTGCGTTCACCACGAATGATTGGTACGAAGCACTGCGCACGATGTTCTACATACTGTAAGCTTAGGGGAGGGCGTTTTAATATGAATAAGCCAAAGGCGGTTAAGCCCGGCGCAACGCTGGGACTGGTAGGACCTTCGGGCGCGATACGCACCGATGACGGTCTGGAGCGCGCTATAAACGTGCTCAAAAAGTACGGCTATAAAGTAAAGGTCGGCGCTAGCGCGGGTGCGCGTTACGGGTATCTGTCGGGCACGGACGATCTGCGCGCGCGCGATCTGAACGACATGTTCATGGATGACGAGGTGGACGGCATAATATGCACCCGCGGCGGCTACGGCACACCGCGCATATTGGATAAGCTGGACTTCGACGCCGCTAAAAAGCATCCCAAGCTCTTCTTGGGCTACAGCGACATAACCGCGCTGCTTGTGGCGTACGGCAAGTTCTCCGATTTAGTCACATTCCACGGTCCCATGCCGTCCAGCTGCATGGGCAATGGCGACGACTTTGACGCGTATTCGCGCGACAACTTCCTGCGCGCAATCGCCTCGACCGAGCCGCTGGGCGAAATGCGCAACTGCGCCTGCCAGCCGCTCAAGTGCCTAAACGCCGGCACGGCGCGCGCGCCCATGGTGGGCGGCAATCTGTCGCTGGTCGTTGAAACGCTGGGCACGCCGTACGAAATCGACTGCCGCGGCAAGATACTCTTCCTTGAGGACGTGGGCGAGCGCATATACCGTCTGGACGGCATGCTCAACCACCTGCGCCTGAGCGGCAAGTTTGAGGACTGCGCCGGCATAGTGCTGGGCGACTTCACCAACTGCACCGCCGAGTATCAAAACTTCTGCTTCACGCTGGAGGAAGTATTGCGCGACCTGGTTCTGCCCTGCGGAAAGCCCGTAATGAGCGGTCTATGCGCAGGTCACGGCCCGCATAAGCAGACCCTACCCATGGGCATAGAGTACGAGCTGAACGCGACCGAGTGCAAGCTGACGGCGGTGGAGGCTGCGCTGGTGTAGCGGTGAGCCGTTAGCTGTTAGCCGTTAGCGGTTAGCTTTAGTTAGAATGAGGAACTACACCGTAGCTCAGCCCCCAAAAGCCGTCCCTGAAAGGGAAGGTGCCCGCGTGAGCGGGCGGAAGGGTTTCTCGGCGCTGGAGTTAGCTGTTAGCTTTAGTTAGAGTGCTGAGCAACTCAGCACTCTAACTTTATAC
>CAYTOU010000066.1:0-9030 GCA_964439295.1 uncultured Oscillospiraceae bacterium | reverse complement strand
GTTAGCTGTTAGCTTTAGTTAGAGTGCTGAGCAACTCAGCACTCTAACTTTATACAGCGTCAATAAGATGCGTAAAGTATGAAACGGGCAATTGAATATTAGTTTTGAAAAGCTGCTTTCAAACAAACTCAAGCTAACGGCTAACCGCTAACAGCTAACCGCTAAAAAAAGCCACCCGGCATAGCCGGATGGCTTTTTCAAAACAACTTACTTAATGGCTTCCTTGGCCACGTCAACCAGCGCCTTGAAAGCGGTGGGATCGGTGATAGCCAGATCGGACAGAACCTTGCGGTTGATCTCGACACCGGCAACCTTCAGACCATTGATGAAGCGGGAGTAGCTCATATCGTAAGCGCGTACGCCTGCATTGATACGGGCAATCCACAGCTTGCGGAAATCCCTCTTGCGCAGCTTGCGTCCGATGTATGCATAACGCAGCGAACGACGAACCTGCTCTGACGCCGCACGATACTGCTTGCTCTTGGCGCCAAAGTAACCCTTAGCCAGCTTAAGCGCCTTCCTGCGCTTCTTATGGGCATTAACGGCCCTCTTTACTCTAGCCATATATTACGCCTCCATTTTTATCGCTCTGCGGTCGGGCTTATGACCGCCTGTACGGAATGATTCAGCTTACTTGTAAGGTATGAGCTTCTTTACGACCTTAGCCATCGCGTCGGAAACGTACGCAGTCTTGCGCAGGTTGCGGGTACGCTTGGTGGGCTTCTTGGTCAAAATATGGCTCTTATATGCCTGAGCGCGCTTTACCTTACCGTTCTTGGTGAGCGACAGGCGCTTAGCGGCACCACGATGTGTTTTCTGCTTGGGCACGGTTGGTTCCTCCTCTCAGATTTTGGCTTGCGCGGCGATCTTCGTTTCGTCGCATTTTCAGCGGGGCCGGGAATATCATCCTAACCCCAGCGCATAAAGCTTTTTTGAGCTTATTGCGCGGGAGCTGCCTCCTGCTTGGGTTGCTGACGCGCGGACTTGGCAGCTTGTGCCGCATCGCGCGGTGCGACTATCATGGTCATGTTGCGACCTTCGGTCACGGGCTTGCGCTCGACAACGCCTATGTCCGATATGGCCTCGGCAAACTGATTCATGACATCCAGACCGATTTCCGAGTGCGTTATCTGACGACCGCGGAAACGGATGGATACCTTAATCTTGTTGCCATCCTCAAGGAACTTCTGCGCCTGACGGGTTCTGACCTCCATGTCGTGCACGTCGATCGTAGCCGAAAGGTGAATTTCCTTTATGGTTATGACCTTCTGGTTCTTGCGGATCTCGCGATCACGCTTGGATTGTTCAAACCGGAATTTGCCGTAATCCATCAGCTTGCATACCGGTGGACGTGCGCCGGGCGCTATCTTGACCAAATCCAGCTGACGCTCCTCAGCGAGGGACAGAGCGGCACCTATGAGCATTACACCCAGCTGTTCGCCGTTCTGGTCGATTACGCGAACTTCCCTGTCGCGTATCTCCTCATTGATCAAAAGATCATTATTATTGATAGTCTTACACCTCCACTAATGACAAAAAAATAGGCGGCCGCAGCCGTCCCTTCTCAAAATACACACTTCCGCAATTGCGGTAGGTTGTCAACCGGCCTGACGCTTAGTCGGCGGGTGAGAAGCGGGGCTTCTGCTTTACCGAAATATTATACCATTGCCGTGTGCGTATGTCAATCGCGGGGAAGGTAAAATTTGTTGGGAGCGGTTAGCTGTTAGCGGTTAGCCGTTAGCTTTAGTTAGAATGAGGGGTTACGCTTGAGGGACTAGGGAACAGGGATTAGGGATTAGGTTGAGTTAGTATGCAGTGTGACTCGGCACTCTAACTCAATACAGCGTCAATAAGATGCGCACAGTATGAAATAGGTAATAGAATATTAGACCCGAAAAGCTACTTGCACACTAACTCAAAGCTAACGGCTAACAGCTAACCGCTAACGGCTGGCGTGCTATTTCAAAAGCTTCTCCCTCTCCCGATAGTCCGGCAGCACGCGCTCTATCTCGCGGTAAAAGTCGCGCGAGTGATCCATGTGTCTTAAGTGCGCCAGCTCGTGCACGACCACGTAGTCTATCGCCTCGGGCGGGTACATCATAAGCCGCCACGAAAAGCATATGTGCCCCTTAGATGAACAGCTGCCAAAGCGCGTGCGCGCGCCCGTTATGCGCAGCGCGGTGGGCATGAGCCCCATCTTGCGCCCGTAATACTCCACACGGCGGGGCAAAATCGCCTTTGCGCGCTCAATGAGCATACGCACTTGCTCCTCGTCGGGCTCTGGGTGGGCGGCGGCATGCAGGCGGTCTTTTTCAAGGTGCTTTTCTATCCACGCGTCGTTTGCGCGCACGAATTCGTCTATCGATGCGCGGCTTTGGCGCATGGGCGCGCGCACTATGACGCGCCCCTCATGTATCTGTATGGCAATCGTGCGGCGCGAAGAGCGTATAAGCTCGTATTCGTGCATGCAGCGCGCCTCCTCATTAATATGTTGAAGTTTCTGACTCAATTATAATGCCACACATCAACTTAGTCAAATGCGCATAATCGGTTATTGACTCGAAATTAAACGGAGAGTTGTTTTAAGTCCATATCCGGTTCAAATTTATAAGATACAATCCATCTATAGCAATACATGGAGGACATCGAATTGAAAAAGAAGAAAAAGTGGCTCAAATGGCTTGTGCTGTTGATAGTCGTTATAGCGGCGGCGTGCGTATTCGTATTGCCTAAAATGAATCAGGTATCCGAAGCGCTGTATAAGCAGGAAACCGTGACGCGCGGCGACATATCGACCTACTACAGCTTTTCGGGCAGTGTAGTGCTTGCACACAGCGAAACGCTCACCGCGACCGCCGACGGCGAGGTGCGCGAGGTATACGTAAACGAGGGCGATCAAGTCGAAAAGGACGATAAGCTGCTGCGCCTAAACGACGGCACGACATACCGCGCCGGCATAGACGGCGAAGTCACCGATCTGGACGTGGAGAAAGACGATACGGTCAGCATGGGTCAGACGCTCATGAGCGTCAACGACTACAGCTCCATGCGCATTGAATTCGACGTGGACGAGTTCGACGTGGACGCGGTTAGCGCGGGTCAGGATGCCAATATAACCATAGACGCGCTTGATACCGAAATCACACTGCCCATAACGCGCATAAGCAAGACGCCCAAGACAAGCGGCGACATTACGTACTACACCGCGCGAGTCGATTTAAGCGGCGAAAGCTCTATAGATAACCTTTTGCCCGGCATGCGCGTGGACGTAAAGGTACTTGGGTCGTATTCGGAAGACACGCTCATGATTAAGATGGACGCGCTCAGCTTTGACGAATACAATAAGCCCTACGTGCTGATACAGTCGGGCGAAGAGAAGACGCAGCAGTATGTCGAAACCGGCATAAACGACGGCGTGTATGTCGAGATACTGTCGGGTCTAAGCGAGGGCGACACGGTATACTATACTCAGCTATCCGATCTGGAACAGCTGATGAGCATGAGCCCGAGCGGCAAGTGAGGCGGAAGGCATGAGTGACGATTTCTTCCGCATGACGGACATAGTCAAGACATACCACATGGGCGATGAGGAGCAGACCGTATTAAAGCACGTGAACCTGACGATAGACGAGGGCGAGTTCCTAAGCGTGCTGGGTCCCTCTGGCAGCGGCAAGTCCACGCTGATGAACATAATAGGCTGTCTGGACACGCCCACATCGGGCGAGTACATACTGCGCGGGCGCGCTATACGCGATCTGGACGAGGGCGAACTGGCGCAGATACGCTCGCGCGAAATAGGCTTTATATTCCAGTCGTTTCAGCTCTTGCCGCGCCTGGACGCACTGCGCAATGTGGAACTTCCGCTCATATACGCGGGCGTGCCGCAGCGCGAGCGCACGCGCAGGGCAAAGGAAATGCTGGAGCGCGTGGGGCTGGAAAACCGTATGCACCACTACGCGCGGCAACTGTCCGGCGGTCAGCAGCAGCGCGTGGCGATTGCGCGCGCACTGGCGGGCAACCCGACACTCCTGCTCGCCGATGAGCCCACCGGCGCATTGGATCAGGAAACCGGCAAGCAGGTAATGGCGCTCTTCGGCGAGCTTCACCGCGAGGGGCATACAATAATCATGATAACCCACGATGCGCACATTGCGTCCTATGCCCACCGCACGGTAAACGTGCTGGACGGCGTGTTGACCGAGGGAGGCATTGGTTATGCGTAAATTCAGTATAGCGATGTTCGGCGAAAGCGTGCGCATGTCACTTGACAATATCCGCTCAAACAAGATGCGCTCCTTTCTGACCGTGCTGGGCATTATAATAGGCGTTATGGCGGTAATCGCGCTAATGACGATTGTCAGCGCGGTCACAAATACCATAACCGAGCAGTTCACCGCGATGGGCACGGGCAAATTGACCGTGCAGGCGACCGGCACGGTGTTAAAGCGCGGACTTAACGATTCCGACCTAAACGACCTGCGCGCGATAGACAATGTCGCCGCGGTCGACCCTAAAGCCAGCCTGACCGCGACGGTATCCACCGATAGCGCGTACATCGAGGATATGTCGATTGACGGATACAGCGATGTGTATTTTTCAAAGCAGGGCTCGGACTTCATATCGCGCGGGCGCGCAATTAATATATTGGATGTTGAGAGCGTCAACCGCGTGTGCGTAATCGACTCCACCGCGTCCTCAACGCTGTTCGACAGCGATGATCCTTTGGGTCAGTATGTCAACATAGGCGGCATTGAGTACCTGGTCATAGGCATACTCAGCGATGACGGCGATTCCGACGTAATGACTCAGGCGATGGGCACGAGCGATGACGGGCGCATTATAATACCCTATACCGCCGCCAAGAAGCAGGCCGGCCAGCGCAACGTGATGAGCCTGGACATATACGTGGACGACACCGACAAGATGGACGACACGGTTGAGGATGTCGAGGCCGTTTTGAAGGCGGCGTTCAACTATAAGGACGACAGCTACACGGTAATCAATATGGAAGTGCTTCTGGATACTATGAACACGATGATGGGCATGATGTCCAGCGTGCTGGCGGGCATTGCGTCGATTGCGCTGCTGGTGGGCGGCATTGGCATTATGAACATGATGCTGGTATCGGTGACCGAGCGCACCGCCGAGATAGGTCTGCGCAAGGCGTTGGGCGCGCAGCCATTCCAGATACAGATGCAGTTCCTGATAGAATCGTTCGTGCTGTCGCTGATAGGCGGCTTTTTGGGCATAATCGTGGGCATAGCGGTGTCGTACATAGTCGTAACAGCCATGGGCGCGACGTTTTCGATATCGCAAAGCGCGATTACACTGGGCGTAACGTTCTCTGCCGCGGTGGGCATTATATTCGGCTGGGCACCCGCGCGCAAGGCGAGCAGGCTTAACCCCATAGATGCCTTAAGGAATGTGTAGGGCATAATCTGAATCATGGACGCGCTTTCTCATATGAGGGGCGCGTCCATTTCATATTGCAAAAAAATTTACACATTGTATAACATAGGCTTGAGTGCTATAATTAAGCCATCGAACACTCTAAAAAGGGGGAAATATAAGCAAATGGCATTACTGCACGTTGACTTTTTTTCCGATGTGCTGGGCATGTGTACTCAGATGGACGTGATACTGCCCGAGCGCACGAGCGGTCAGATAGGCATGGAAGGCAAGCGCGGCGATGGCAAGTACCCGACGCTGTACCTGCTGCACGGCATGAGCGATGACCATACCATATGGCAGCGCCGCACGTCGATAGAGCGCTACGCGTCCGAACACGGCATTGCGGTGGTCATGCCCACGACGCAGCTGGGCTGGTATACCGATATGCATATCGGCTTTAAGTGGTGGACGTACATATCAAAGGAACTGCCCGAGATATGCCGCACGTTCTTCCCGTATATGTCGGATAAACGCGAGGACACATTCGCGGCGGGTCTGTCCATGGGCGGCTATGGCGCGCTCAAGTGCGGCCTGCTCGCGCCGGATACGTTCTCGGCGGTGGCATCGCTGTCGGGCGGCGTGGACGCGGTCGAAATCGCTAAGGCTAATGCCGATAAGGACAATACGCTCTTTTACGACATATTCGGACCTATAGACGATATTAAGGGCAGCGACAACGACCTGTT
Organism: uncultured Oscillospiraceae bacterium; assembly: GCA_964439295.1. Taxonomy (GTDB): domain Bacteria; phylum Bacillota; class Clostridia; order Christensenellales; family Aristaeellaceae; genus Fimadaptatus. The sequence goes on along the minus strand of CAYTOU010000066.1, from coordinate 2,893 downwards.
CGCCGTCGCCGAGCGCCTTGCAAAGACCCCCGAAAAGATGCCGCGCGTATACATGTGGTGCGGCACGGAGGACTTTTTGTACGCGTCCAACGTGCGCATGCGCGATCACCTAAATAAGCTGGGCTATGACCTCACGTATGAGGAGAGCCCGGGCGATCATCAGTGGAAGTACTGGGATCAGAAGATACAGACCATACTCGACTGGCTGCCCATAAAGCTGTAAGGAGGATGAGCATATGGCACTTATTCACGTTGGATTCTTTTCGCAGAGCATGGGCATGTGTATGTCGTGTGACGTGATACTGCCACAGCGCGCATCGCGTCAGATAGGTATGACCTCGAATGTCGGCACGGGCAAGCATAAGGTGCTGTGGCTGCTGCACGGCATGAGCGATGACCAGACGATATGGCAGCGCCGCTCGTCAATCGAGCGCTATGCCGCGCCGCTGGGCTTGGCGGTAGTCATGCCCGCGGTCAGCCTGTCCTGCTATGCCAACATGGCGCACGGCGGGCGCTATTACGACTATGTGGCAAAGGAACTGCCCGAAATAATGCGCGGCATGTTCCCGCTGTCCGATAAGCGCGAGGATAACTACATCGCGGGACTGTCCATGGGCGGCGCGGGCAGCATGAAGATAGGCCTAAGCAATCCCGACAAGTACGCCGCGATAGGCTGCTTCTCGGCGGGCGCGATAAATCGCCATAACGATATGACTCCCGCGCGCATAGAGCAGATGAACCGCGTGTTCGGCACGACCAATCTGGACGATCTAAAGGGCACGGTGGAGGACGTGTTCGGCTCGGCGGAAAAGATACTCAAGGAGAATCTGCCCTGCCCGCGCATATTCCACTCGATTGGATCGGAGGACTTCATACTCGAGTCCGCGCACGAAACCCGCGACTTCTTTGAGAAGATACCCGGCAATCCCTTCGACTATCATTACGAGGAGCATCCGGGCGCGCACACCTGGGAATACTGGGATGAGCATATACAGGACTTCCTAAAGTTCTTAAACCTCAATAAGATCGAGGGCATTCGCAATTAATAAACGACATTTTCCCGCCCGCCGCTTGAAGACGGGCGGGTTTTATGGTTTAATATAGAGTCACATATTGCTTTTTTTAGGGGAGGTAGTGCCCGATGTATCAAGCACTTTATCGCATATGGCGACCGACGCGCTTTGCCGACATAGTGGGTCAGCAGGCGATAGTGCGCACACTGCTCAATCAGATCAGGAGCGGACGCGTGTCGCACGCCTATCTGTTCTGTGGCAGTCGAGGCACGGGCAAAACTTCAACCGCAAAGACGTTCGCGCGCGCGCTCAATTGCCTTGACCCGCAGGACGGCGAGCCCTGCGGCAAGTGCGAATCGTGCCTGGACCAGCAAAACGGCGCGTCAATGGACGTGCTTGAAATCGACGCCGCGAGCAATAACGGCGTGGACGAGGTGCGCGACCTGCGCGACAAAATAATGTACCCGCCCGCGATAGGCAAGTACCGCGTGTACATAATCGATGAGGTGCATATGCTCAGTTCGGGCGCGTTTAACGCCCTGCTTAAGACGCTGGAGGAGCCGCCCGCGCACGCCATATTCATATTGGCGACAACCGAGCCGCAGCGCCTGCCCGCGACCATACTGTCGCGCTGCCAGCGCTTCGACTTCCATAGAATACGCGCCGAACAGATCGTCGAGCATATGAAGCATATACTTGAGACCCAAAACGTAAGCGCGACGCCCGCCGCGCTTGAGCAGATCGCGCTCGCGGCGGAAGGCGGCATGCGCGACGCGCTGAGCATACTGGACATGTGCATAAGCTATGCCAAGGACGTCGTGGACGAGGGCGTGGTCAGTCAGGTGCTGGGCACGAGCGGACGCGCGTTTATGTTCCAATTCGCGGATGCATTGCTAGACGAGGACACAGCCGGCGCGCTTGAGCTTATCGATAAGATGATGCGCGAGGGGCGCGATGTGCAGGTGTTCATGCGCGAGATAATTGCGCATATTCGTTCGCTTATGATGGTGGACTTGATAGGCGATGATTCGGCGGAGCTGCTCGAAATAACCGGTGAAGACGCACAGCGCATGCATGAGCAGGCGGCAAAGGCGTCGCCCGAAAGGCTGATGGCGATAATGGATACGCTGCTGGAGGCCGAGCGCGATTCGCGCTACGTGAGCCACGGCAGGGTGCTGCTTGAAATGGCGGTGACCCGCATATGCCGCCGCCGTAAGGTCGAGGACATGAGCGGACTGCTGGCGCGCCTGGATCAATTGGAAAAGCAAGTCGCATCCGGCGCAGTGGCCGCGCCGACCGCCGCGCGCGCAACCTCAGGCGCAAAGCAGGCGCAGCAAAAGCCCGCCCGCCCCGCGCCGCGCCCGGTGGACGGCAGCGACGCCCAGAAGTATAAGGCGGCACTCGACATGGTCAAAAAAGAGGCCATAGACATATTCGCAATAGCGCGCAAGGGCGAGTTCGCGGCCGTGCGCGAAAACGATGTAGTAGTCGAATTCCCACCCGCCGCGGAAAGCTTCGTGCGCATAATGGAAAACCCCAAAAACGCCGACCGCATGAGCAATATACTCTCGCAGTGCTTCGGCAGAGAAGTACACTATAAGCCCACCCTGCAGGCGGTAGAGCAGCGCCGCGCTCAAGCGGGCGACCTAAACCCGATATACGACGCGTTCGGGCGGGAGAATGTGCAGGTTATTGATGAGTAGTGGCGCGCGCATGCGCGCGCCAGCGGTTAGCGGTTAGCTGTTGGCCGTTAGCTTGAGTTAGTGTGCGATGCCGCTCATACAACCTGCTACACGTCCGCAAAACAAGTTTTCGCGCCCCACTCTAATATATGGTGGGGCGTGAACAAGTTCTGCCGACTCTCCTCTGAGCCGCCGAAC
>CAYTOU010000065.1:5342-10691 GCA_964439295.1 uncultured Oscillospiraceae bacterium | reverse complement strand
TTGTCGCATAATTTGCATTATCGGGACTTACTATTATATCAGTCAGAGATGAACAAAATGTGAATGGGCAAATACCGATTGATGTAACTGAATCCGGAATTGTTATTTCAGTCAATGAAGAACAACAGCCAAACGCACTATCGCCTATGGTTGTTACTGAATCAGGTATTGCTATTTCTGTCAATGAAGAACAATAAGCAAATGCAGCATTGTCTATGATTGCTACTGAATCAGGTATCGTTATTTCTGTCAATGAAGAACAATCATAAAACGCACCCGTGCCAATACTAATTATACCATCTGGAATCTGATAATTGTCATTTGACTTTCCACATGGATAATTAATTAAGGTTTTATCAGATTTACAAAATAGTACTCCATCTATCGTTGCATAATTCGAATTGTCTGGACTTACTGTTATGCTGGTTAAAGACGTGCAACGATAAAATGGGCAAATGCCAATAGTTGTCACTGAATCAGGAATCGTTATTTCTATCAATGAAGAACACTCACGAAACGCACCAGCGCCTATGGTTGTCACAGAATCCGGGATCGTCATTTCTGTCAATGAAGAACATTCTTGAAACGCACACTCTCCTATGGTTGTCACGGAATCCGGTATCGTTATTTCTGTCAATGAAGAACACTCACAAAACGCACCATCTCCTATGGTTGTCACGGAATCCGGTATCGTTATTTCTATCAATGAAGAGCATTCATAAAATGCACCATTGCCAATACTAATTATACCATCTGGAATCTGATAATTGTCATTTGACTTTCCACATGGATAATTAATTAAGGTTTTATCAGATTTACAAAATAGTACTCCATCTATCGTTGCATAATTCGAATTGTCTGAACTTACTGTTATGCTGGTTAAAGACGTACAATCATAAAATGGGCTAACGCCAATAGTTGTCACAGAATTCGGGATAGTTATTGCCTTCAAAGATGAGCAACTCTCAAACGCAAAATTTCCAATCCCTGTAACGACCTTTTCAGCCAACGTATCCGGAATAACGAGTGCTTCCGCTTCGCCCGTATACTTTGCAATTTGTACCGTACCATCCTCAAGTAGCGTATACACATAATAACCCAATGTATTATATGTAACTACATCATCAGTCGTTTCCTCATCCGCCACCGCCGACCCACATCCGCACAGCATCATCACGAGCATCAAACCTACGGTCAGCATAGACACGAGCTTCTTCATTGAAATCCCTCCCATCTCATCGTTATTACAATAATAACACACGGGACGTTTGTGGTCAATATATATTAATCAAAAATACCGGACGAGCAAAGCCCGTCCGGCATACGACCGTCAATCACTAATGTTATTCGCAAGCATACCTAAGCGTTACGCGCGCGCCGTCATCGCCCATTTCGATAACCATATGCATACCAAAGCCGCTTACGCTGCCGTCCGCAAAAACTTATACCCACGTAAAATTCCACACTTTACACGTTCCCCCTTGACAAAAGCCCAAAGCGTGCTATCATAGGCATAGCGCCTTTTGTGGCATATATCAGGGCAATGATGAGCAGGAGTAGGTACGTTTGAGCGCTTAAGAGAGCCGGCGTGTGGTGCGAGTCGGTGCGCGTGCGTTCCGAAGGGCGGCTCGGAGTCCGTTTGTAATTAAGGTGGACGGCGTGGCCGTCAAAAAGGGTGGAACCGCGAGGTAATCCTCGTCCCTTTGTCAGGGGCGCGGATTATTTTTGTGTGGAGGAGACTTACAATGGCAGAGCTTACGATGGACAAACTTGTCGCGCTGTGCAAAAACCGCGGTTTTATATTTGCCGGTTCCGAAATATACGGCGGTCTGGCAAACACATGGGACTTTGGACCTCTGGGCGTTGAGTACAAGAACAACGTCAAAAAGGCGTGGTGGCAAAAGTTCGTACAGCAGAGTCCGTACAATACCGGTCTGGACTGCGCGATACTGATGAACCGCGAGGTTTGGGTTGCGTCCGGTCACGTGGGCGGCTTCAACGACCCGCTGATGGACTGCAAGGCGTGCAAGGCGCGCTTCCGTGCCGACAAGCTGATCGAGGACTTTACCGGCGGCGCCGAGACCGGCGACGGCTGGAGCAATGAAGAGCTGGAAAAGTACATTGCCGAGCATGACATAAAGTGCCCGGTATGCGGCAAGAAGGACTTTACCGGCATACGTCAGTTCAATCTGATGTTCAAGACCCATGCGGGCGTAAACGAGGACTCCGCCGCTGAGATTTATCTGCGCCCGGAGACCGCACAGGGCATATTCGTCAACTTCGCAAACGCCATGCGCACCACGCGCAAGAAGCTCCCCGCGGGCATTTGCCAGATAGGTAAATCCTTCCGCAACGAGATCACTCCCGGCAACTTCATATTCCGCGTACGCGAGTTCGAGCAGATGGAGCTGGAGTTCTTCTGCAAGCCCGGCGATGATCTGGAGTGGTTCAACTACTGGCGTTCCTTCTGCCGCGATTGGCTGTTGAGCCTGGGCATGAAGAGCGAGAACCTGCGCCTGCGCGACCACGAGAAGGACAAGCTGGCGTTCTATTCCAAGGCGACCACCGACTTTGAGTACAAGTTCCCCTTCGGTTGGGGCGAGCTGTGGGGCGTTGCCGATCGCACCGACTACGACCTGAAGCAGCACAGCGAGCACTCGGGCAAGAGCCTGGAGTACCTCGACCCCACCACGGGCGAAAAGTTCATACCCTACTGCGTAGAGCCTTCGGTAGGCGTCGAGCGTCTGGTACTGGCGTTCCTGTGCGACGCATACGAGGAGCAGGAGCTTGAGGGCGGCGACAGCCGCACGGTACTGCACCTGCATCCGGCGCTGGCTCCGTTCAAGTGCGCGGTACTGCCGCTGCAGAAGAACAAGCTGGGCGACAAGGCGCGCGAGGTATATCAGATGCTGAGCGCCGACTTCATGGTCGACTACGACGAGACCGGCTCCATCGGCAAGCGCTATCGCCGTCAGGACGAGATCGGTACTCCCTACTGCGTGACCGTCGACTTCGACACTCTCGAGGACGAAAGCGTCACCATTCGCAACCGCGACACAATGGCTCAGGAGCGCGTAGCGATAAGCGCGCTGCACGACTACATCGCAAAGGCCATCAAATTCTAATGCATTAACGCGGCGCGGCTGCGGGTGCTTAAAAAACTTTTAAGCACCCTGCCGCGCTATAATTATGCCATCGCACGGCTAGGCAAAGACGCCGCCGTTTGTATGCTTCGCCCTATGTGGCGCAAATAACCTAAGGAGAATTTTAAATGAAAAACGTAGACGTGATCATCGTAGGCGCCGGCCCTGCCGGCATATTCACGGCGATAGAACTGCTGCGCAAGTCGCCCGACAAGCGAGTGCTTATGGTCGATATGGGCACGTCCATAGACAAGCGCACATGCCCGGCGCGCAAGCTGGGTCGCTGCGTACACTGCAACCCCTGCAACATAATGAGCGGCTGGGCGGGCGCGGGCGCGTTCTCGGACGGCAAGCTGTCCCTATCCGAGGATGTCGGCGGCAATCTGGTCGACTACATGTCGCACAAAGAGGCGCAGGAGCTGATCAAGTACGCCGATACGATATACACCGAGTTCGGCGCGCCCGGCACGGTACACGGTCTGGACGACCCCAAGGTCGGCGAAATCATGTACGACTGCAGCCGCTACAACATTCAGCTTATCCCCTGCCCCGTGCGCCACATGGGCACCGAGCTGTCGCTCGTCGTGCTTGAGAACATGTACAAGCACCTGTGCCAGTACGACGGATTCGAGTTCCGCGAGCACACCACCGCCGATGAGATCATCACCGAGGGCGGCAAGGTTGTGGGCGTGACTCTCGTCAACCGCAAGGGCGAGCGCGATGAGGTGCATGCGCCGTACATCGTAGCCGCACCCGGACGCGGCGGCGCGGCATGGCTCAGCCGCGTGGCGCAGAATCACCACATCGAGACCACCAACAACGAAGTCGACATCGGCGTGCGCGTCGAGGTTCCCAACGCGGTAATGGATCACCTGACCGAGCATCTGTACGAGGCCAAGATGGTGTACTATTCCGACACATTCGAAAACAAGGTGCGCACGTTCTGCATGAACCCGGGCGGACTGGTATCCGAGGAGCACTACGACGGCGGCATAGCGGTCGTTAACGGTCACAGCTACAACGATCAGAAGCTGCGCACCGGCAACACCAACTTTGCCATGCTGGTATCCACGCGCTTTACACAGCCCTTCAACCAGCCCATAGAGTACGGCCGCTACATCGCGCAGTTGAGCAACATGCTGACCGGCGGCGGCATAATGGTACAGCGTCTGGGCGACCTGCTCAAGGGACGCCGCACAGATGCGTCGCGCCTTAAGAAGTCAACGACCATACCTACGCTTACCACCGCGACCCCGGGCGATTTGTCGTTCGTACTGCCGCACAGGCATTTGACCTCCATAATCGAGGCGCTCAAGGCATTTGACAATGTCGCGCCCGGACTGTACTCCAAGAACACACTGCTTTACGGCGTAGAAGTCAAGTTCTACTCCAGCAAGGTAAATGTGGACAATAAGTTCGAAACCGCACTGAAGGGCCTATACGCAATAGGCGATGGCGCGGGCATAACGCGCGGACTTATGCAGGCATCGGTAACCGGTGTCGTAGTCGCACGCGATATCGCCGACAAGATCGGTTGAGTTACTGACATAATCAAATAGTCATTCGTTTAAAGTCGCGGCATGAGTGCCGCGGCTTTTTTGCAACCTGCGTTCGATTGACTTTTGGCTACCGCCGGCGCACAATATATGCATACGATGAATGCGGGAGGTAATTAGAATGTACGATAAATTTGCCGACAAGCTGCGCGAGATACGCAGGGAGCGGGGTTTAAGCATTGCGCAATTAAGTCAAATGCTGGATGTCGAGCGCACCAGCGTCATGGAATGGGAGTGCGGCGATGCGCTGCCCGACGCGGACGAGTTTGCAAAGCTGATAGACGTGCTGGGCGTAAGCGCGGATACATTGATGGAGCAAATCGACAGCCCCGAACCTTCACATGAACCCACCGTGTCGGATCAGATAGACGCTTTGGTCGATGACCTGACGAATCAGATAAGCGCGCGGTTTGGCGCGAACATAGACGCGGACAGCATAGCAAGCGCGGTCGAGGACGCGGTAAGCGACGCGTTGGAAGAAACCGAAAGCGCATTGCATGAAGATGAAGGCGATGACGACCCGGGCGAAGACGATGACGACGATGATGACGATGACGATGATGACGACGACGACGACGATGACGATGACGATGATGACGATGATGACGACGACGATGATGACGACGACGATGATGACGACGACGATGATG
>CAYTOU010000065.1:1773-5242 GCA_964439295.1 uncultured Oscillospiraceae bacterium | reverse complement strand
ACGACGATGATGACGACGACGATGATGACGACGACGATGATGACGACGACGATGACACTTGTCTAACATGGAAGCACATAACAAAGCTTGCGCCATTCATGAGCGACGAAGGACTGGACGCGCTTGTCGGGCGCATAATGAAAAAGTCGCAGCCCGATTACAAGCTGATACAGCGGCTCGCGCCCTTTTTGAGCAGCAGGACACTGCACAAGATGGTATTGCGTGCCAACGACATGCCCATCGATTGGAAGCTGGTAATGCGGCTGGCGCCCTTCTTGGACAGCGAAACGCTTACATCGCTCGCCAATCGCGCAATGGACGGCGCGGCGCCCAACTGGAAGATAATAAGCAAGCTGGCGCCCTTCTTGCCCGGCGAATATCTGGATAAGCTGGTGCTCAATCTCTTCCCGGAAGATGGCGAGGTGTAATTCATGATAGACAACGCCAAGGTCGGTCGCACGATAGCCGAGCTGCGCAAGCGGGCGGGTCTGACTCAGTCCGAACTGGCCGACAGGCTGTTCGTCACGCATCAGAGTGTGAGCAAGTGGGAGACCGGCGCGGCACTGCCCGACATTGTGACGCTGCATGCGCTGAGCCGTCTGCTGGGCGTGAGCATGGATGATCTGCTTTCGGGCAGTGTGCAGCCGCAAATGCAGCTTTCGCGCTGGCAGGCATTGGAGTCGATTGGCGCGTATCTGTCACCCGATGTGCGCAGCATGCTGTTTGACAGCGCGCTAAGTCGCGGCGCGCCCGACATGCATACGGCGCGGCGGCTGCTTAAGCAGAACTTTCTGTCAAAAAAGCAAAAGGACGCATTGCGCGCGGCATGTGGTTTATAGTAAAAATGCGGAGTGTTTGTCGCACTCCGCATTTGCTTTTTTAATAGTGCCTTACCCTATCCTATCCGGATTGTACGCCATGCCGCCTATTTCAAATTCAACACACAGTCCGTTGCCGCCGAAGCTTTCATAGGGCTTGCCTATGCGGCGACCTTCGACTATGTCCAGCGTGCCGCGGGCGTATATATCCAGCGTGTGCGGCGGCAGTATCCACATGGGGCAGCCGTACGGGTTACCGGGTACGCCGTGTGCCGGATGCACGTTCTGCGCGCCCAAAGATGCCATGCGTTCAAGCGACTTCTGGTATACGCTCAGCGCGCTCGATACATCAAGCTGCCCCCATACCGGCCACGTGAGCGCCATGTCGCCGGTGAACAGGCGGCTGTGCGCGCCGTCATGCAGGCTTATGCTGCCCACGGTGTGACCCGGCGTTTCGATAACGGTCAGTTGAGTATCGCCCAGATCGATCACATCGCCATCCGCCAGCGGTATCACGCGCGGCGCGGGTCCGGGCTGCCACGCGGATGCATCGTAGCCCGCCATGCGCGGATTGCCGTCAAAGAAGTAGGCCTTCACCATGTCGATGTCGCTTTGTGTCGCCTTATCGTGCGCGCGCGGCTCGTCGTAGCGCCCGCAGTACACCTCGGCAAATTGATTGTTGCCGCTGTTGTGATCGGGATGCGTGTGCGAATTGACCACTATAAGCTCGCGCCCGGGTACAAGCTCCTGCGCAATCGCCTTTAGATCAAGCAGACCGAATCCGGTATCGATAAGCAGTGCGCGCTTGCCGCCGTCGATTAGGTACATTATGTCCTTGCCTATTTCGTCAATCGCCCATAGGTCCTTATCGATTTGGTATATGTCCGAAAGTTTGCCCGCCATGTCGCTGCCTCCTTTAGTTTAATCAATACACACATTATACACCCGAATAGGCTCGCGTAAAAGCAGAGAAACGCGATTTTGCCAAGGCGCGCAATCGGCGGTGTGGCGACATGCTTATTTGCCCGATCTATATATGCCGCGCGGGTGGTTTGGGCTGCATTTTTTTCAGTATGGAACAAAATAGAAAACACTTTCGTCACATACGTCTGGTAATATTATATTCGAATTTCATCGCGGTAAGGGAGAGTCCAATGGATAAGAAACGCAAGAGCACGGCAGCGGCACGTCGTCGCAAAAAGCGCACACAGCAGAACATAACCAGCGCGGCGATAGCAGTGGCCGCGTGCGCATTGGTTGTATTCGGATGCACTGAATTTTTGAATATGCACATGAATAACAGCGACAATACGGTGGTGTACCAGGCCGTACTGCCCACGGTACTGCCGCAGGGCACGCTTATGCCGGTCGATCCCGCTTACGCAAACGCAACCGCAGCGCCGTCAAGCGAAAGCACATCGACCACCGCGGACGAGCTCAACTCGGGCGACGGCTGGATGCTGATGCTGGTAAACGCGGAAAACGCCGTGCCGGACGGGTACGAGCCGACCGCCTTTACCGAACTGTCCAACGGGCAGAAGGTGGACAAGCGCATATACCCCTCGCTGCAGAGCATGTTTGACGATATGCGCGCGCAGGGCGTATATCCGTATGTCGAGTCCGGATACCGCACGAGCGATGAGCAGCAGGCACTTATGGAAGAAAAGATAGCCGAGTACGTGGACGACGGCAAGAGTGAGGACGAGGCGCGCGAGCTGGCGGCGACATATGTGGCGGCGGTCGGATACAGCGAGCACGAGGCGGGTCTGGCCATAGACATATACGCCAAGTCGGGCAAGTCCACCGACGACGAGGTGTTCGCGTGGCTTAAAGAGCACTGCGCCGAGTACGGCTTTATACTGCGCTATCCCGAGGACAAGACCGAAATTACCGGCATGAGCTATGAGCCGTGGCACTATAGGTACGTGGGCACGGACGCCGCGCAGGAAATAATGGACGGCGGACTCTGCCTTGAGGAATATCTGGCGGCGAACTAAATTATCCGGTTGGAACTTTATATTGATAGCCCGTTGAAAGCTCTTTAGGCAGAGTGTTTCGGCGGGCTTTTGTTTGTATTCATTTATTTTCATCGTGAAAATAATTCTTTTTGACTTGTGAGTTATTGACGTGATATGTGCGTGTTACTATAATTATATTAGCTGTATGAGGTAAAATGCGGCAATGCACTTTTCACGACATAAGAAAGGAAGTTGATATCCATGCTATCAAGTATCGCGGCATTGGCTCTGGCTATTCTGATGATTGTGCCGCTCTCGGCGACTACGGCACAGACTCCGACCGATTCCGTGGCGACTACTGATTCAACAGTGACAATCACTGACCCCTACTTTTACGATTTTTCGTTTGAGCAGCCTTATAAGGATTGCATAGAGTCCACTTCCTGTAAGCCTACCGGCGGCAAACCGTATGTAAATCCGGATGGTTCTGCGGCGGCGACAAAGTACTATCTGTCCCCAAAGAGGCGCACGGATGCGGTCGCTACCAACATAATCGAAAAGGAAAACGGTTCAAAGGCCTACTTTACGTATACGCCGGAGTATGCCGACGCGGATGCCGATCTGTGTCTATCCGCTTACCCCGCGGCAACCGATTTTATCGCGTATACAATCAGTGGCACATGGATGCCGTAA
>CAYTOU010000065.1:0-1673 GCA_964439295.1 uncultured Oscillospiraceae bacterium | reverse complement strand
ATGGCATTTTATGAGAAGGGGTGACCTGCATATGGGCATGAAGACATAAAAAAGTCCTTGTGATATCTCCGCCACATCGTGACGCCTATCCACCCAGATAGCGATACCCAAGGACAATGCGATTATACATCTATGTGTTTTAGTTTCAATTGTGTATTTTTATTATTCGAAGCGATAATCGATGAGGGGTGCCCCATTCATGAAAAAGCTCGCATGCGTTATGGTTATGGTGTTGTTTATTGTAATATCCTGCCCTGTATATGCCGATTCGAGTATTGACCTAAGCCATTATGACATTGATGACAATACCGTTAGCGTCAGTGCTACACATAGTTATACTGTGCAGTACAAGAGTTTAGACTTAGATTTACTATGTTCAACCTTGCTTGGCACCGATTGTCAATATGAGCGCAATGATGCATACGGTATATGGTATACAAGCACTCATGATTCCGATATAGATAGGCTCGGGCTGTTTGATACGGACTATGCTACACCCAACGGCAGCGGATTTGACGGCGGTTTTACTTACAATGCTCATCATGACGATATATCATTCGATGATATCATAGGAGTAGTCGCAAACGGCAAATCCGTTTTTGAAGCAATTTATCAGGATGATGAGCTATTGCAAAGCAGTCTGAACAAAGACCTTTCATTCGCCACATTAAATGATGCAATATCATCCGTGGACGAAATCATGAGCAGTATAGGCCTTGATTCTTTTCACTGCGTTGTGGGGTATGGTTTGGAGAAGGACTCTGTCATTGATTCCATAATACAGAATGATGTCGTGGATTCAGACAAAATTGCGCAATATGCCGATGTGCTGACCGACTGCTATGCGCTGTTCTATCAGCAGTACATTGACGAGCTGCCTGTAAATGACACTATACTCTTAGATAAAATGCGCAATAAAGACGATCCTACCGAAACATTTGCTGCCGCCATTGTCAGTCAAAATGGCATTGAGACCATGTATGTCATAAATGCATACGATGTAATCGCGAGCGAAAATGAAGGTATTGAGCACGATTTGCAGGAAGCACTGGACGTTATCCAGGCGAGAATAAGCAAGGGATTAAATCCGTCTTCGCTTCAGATTGAAAAGATAACCAAAGTGCTATACCCCATCGGCAATGTAAGCACGGGAATTTCATTGAGACCCGCATGGTGTATATCGACCGTCAATAGCTCGCAGAAATATAAGAATTACATAATTGATACACATACGCTAGAGATATATGAATGAGGTGGTAGTGTGCGGAAGCTGATAACGCTTTTGCGTCTGATTTCAATCGACTTTAAACGCGTATTCACGTCATTCCGGTTCTGGTGCGCTATATTGATCATATGGCTGATTATGAGCATATCGGTATACAATAGCGGTGGTTTAGCGCTTGACATAATCGCTCTATGCGACTTGGCAAATACCGGTAGCGGCACATTCCTTATGACGCTATGCATACTGCCGACAATACCATACTCTGCCTCGTATGCATCGGATTATAATGCCAAAGCCACCCGGCAATGGAGTATACGCTGCGGAATTACTCAATATGCGGCAAGCAAATTCATAGTCGCAGTCATATCCGGTATGTTGACGTATCTCATGAGCATGATTATGTTTTCGGTCATCGCATCGTTCAAATTGCCTTTATTTGATTCGATAG
>CAYTOU010000064.1:0-10741 GCA_964439295.1 uncultured Oscillospiraceae bacterium | reverse complement strand
TCCGTGCCTTGACAAGCGCTAATTGCGATTGTACATGGCGCGGTTTTTATATTTAGGGCTAAAGTAAATACACAAGGAGTGATTTTTTATGAGCATGAACGCCACACCTTCATCTGCACGAGTACACATAGGCATATTCGGGCGCCGCAACGCGGGCAAATCCAGCCTGATGAACGCATTGACCGGTCAGGATCTATCCATCGTGTCCGAGCATCTGGGCACGACAACCGACCCGGTGTCCAAGTCGATGGAGCTGTTGCCAATGGGACCGGTGGTCATATATGATACTCCCGGTCTGGATGACGAGGGCGATCTGGGCCAGTTGCGCGTACGTAAGGCTATTCAGGTGCTCAACAAGACCGATATAGCCATCGTTGTAATAGATGCCTCAGTCGGCATGGGTGATGCGGAACACGACATAATTGCGCGTGCCGAGCAAAAGCACATACCCTGCATTGTCGTATACAATAAGTCCGATATAGCCGCCATACCCGAGGGTGCAATCGGCGTAAGTGCCGTAACGCGCGAGGGTATATTTGAACTCAAAGAAAAGATCGCGTCGCTCAAGCTGCCCGAGCCGCCGCATCTGCTCGAGGGGCTATGCGCACCCGGCGATGTATGCGTGCTCGTCACACCCATAGACAGCGCCGCGCCCAAGGGACGCATGATACTGCCCCAGCAGCAGGTAATGCGCGAGGTACTGGACAATCACGGCATAGCGCCGCTGGTGCAGCCCGAGGAGCTTACGAGCGTGCTCGGCGCGCTTAAGTCAAAGCCGCGCATAGTCATAACCGACTCGCAGGCATTCGGTCGCGTATCGCGCGATGTACCCGAAGATATTCCGCTCACATCGTTTTCGATACTCTTTGCCAGACAGCGCGGATTTTTGAATGCCGCAATTGAGGCGGTAAAGACGCTGCCTACGCTCAAGGACGGCGACAAGCTGCTTATATCCGAGGGGTGCACGCATCACCGTCAATGTGATGACATAGGCACGGTCAAGATACCGCGTTGGCTCATGCAAACGACGGGCAAGCACTTTGAATTCGAGTGGAGCAGCGGAACCGGTTTCCCGGACGACCTTACTCCCTATCGCATGGTAATACACTGCGGCGCATGCATGCTAAATCCGCGCGAGGTCAACTACCGCATGAACTGCGCACTGGATCAGGGCGTACCGTTCATCAACTACGGCATACTGATTGCCGCGCTGCACGGCGTGCTGGAGCGCAGCATACAGCCGCTTGGGCTGAGCATAACCCAATGACAACCTACCGCTTAACGTGAATGCCGCAGGTTTGTGCTATCATATTGCCAAGTATTCTACATATAGCGAGGTTGGCATATGATTAAGACGATACTGCTGGATATGGACGGCACATTGTTGCCCGTCGACAACGATACCTTTACGCATACGTACTTTAAGCTGCTGTGCGCAAAGCTTATGCCCTATGGCTATGAGGCGGCAGACATTGTACGCGGTCTGCGTAGCGGCATGAAGGCGATGGTCAAAAATGACGGCACGCGTACAAATCGCGAGGCGTTCTGGGATGATTTTGCCTTGACGTTAGGTGAAAAGGTGCGCGATATGGAGCCGGTCTGCAATGAATTCTATGGCAATGAGTTCAATAAAGTAAAGGACATACTCGGGATCGGCGTGGACAGAAAGCCGCTTATAGATATGCTGCATCGCAAGGGCTATCGCGTGGTGCTCGCCAACAACCCCATGCTTCCCCCGGAAGGCACTAATTCGCGCCTGAGCTGGCTTAATCTGAAGAGCGAGGATTTCGACCTCGTGACCGACTATTCCAATTCGACATACTGCAAGCCCAACCCGGATTTTTATCGCGAGATAGTGCACAAAGTTGGCTGCAGCGCTGACGAATGCCTTATGGTGGGCAACAGCATAACGGACGATGCCACTGCCGCAATAGCGGGCTTGGACGTATACATAGTCACGGATGCGCTTGAAGGCAATGCTGATGAGCTTAATAAGTACAAGCACGGCAGTTTTTCAGATTTCTGCGCATTGGCGGAAGAATTGCCTAACTTAAACGGTTGATCCGATGTTTGATCACATTTGAATAAAACGCCCCGTTATCCATGAGCAAGTTTAAATTGCCCATGGATAATTTTATCGTTAAGTTTTCGATGTTTGGGCTTTTTCTTGCAATTTGAGCAGTCTAACCACTTGTTACTTTTTTCACAATATGGTATAATAGCCCCTGTTGAAAAGCAGTTTAGCTGCTTGCAGAAATTTTGAAGGGGTGCTTAAAGTGGGATTTTTGACTGGTAAGACTGCCATTATAACCGGTGCAGGTTATGCAGTACTAAAGGACGGTCGCTGCGGTTCTATCGGATACGGCATTGCAACGGCATATGCCAAGGAAGGTGCCAATCTGGTCATCACCGGTCGCAACATGCAGAAGCTGGAGGATGCCAAGGCCAACCTGGAGTCCAAGTATGGCGTCAAGGTAATCATATGCCAGGCGGACATAAACGCCGGTGCCGATAACGAAGCTATTGCCAAGAGTGTCGTAGAGAAGGCCGTAAAGGAATTCGGCGGCGTGCAAGTGCTTATAAACAACGCACAGGCCTCCGCATCCGGCGTGCCGATAGCCGAGCACACCACCGATCAGTTCAATCTGGCCATGTACTCCGGACTGTATGCGGCGTTCTACTACATGAAGGCTTGCTATCCTTATCTTAAGGAGTCCCATGGCAGCGTCATCAACTTCGCTTCCGGCGCGGGTCTGTTCGGTAACTACGGTCAGTGCTCTTATGCGGCTGCCAAGGAAGGCATTCGTGGTCTGAGCCGCGTTGCCGCTACCGAATGGGGCAAGGACGGCATAAACGTAAATGTCGTATGCCCGCTGGCATGGACCGCTCAGCTGGAGAAGTTCCAGGAAGCATATCCGGATGCCTTCAGAGCCAATGTCAAGATGCCCCCCATGGGTCACTACGGCGATGCCGAGAGCGAAATCGGTCGCGTATGCGTACAGCTCGCCAACCCCGACTTCAAGTACATGTCTGGTGAAACCATCACGCTGGAAGGCGGCATGGGTCAGCGTCCTTAATCAAAAAGCGTCATAAAAAAATTATCCCTGCATGGCGTAAGGCAAATATGCCCGCCATGCAGGGACTTTTTTGTGATTATGAATTATAGCTTACTGCGGTTCTGTCGGCAATGCGCTCAACCTCGATGCGCGATATCGTTCCGTCCTCGTAAAGAAGCGAAACCAGGTATTCATCGTTTGCGTATACGGGAGCTTTTTCGATATTCTCGTAGGCATCGTTCTCTATCGTCCACCATGCCTCTTCGTTTTGCAGCTTATACCCATTGGCGGCAAACATGTAATCGCCGTTCAGCGTCAGATACACGCCGCTAAAGCCAACCGCGCGTTCAACATTCAGCGTCATTAGATCCAGCCGACAGATATTCGCGCGATCTGCTTTGGGATCATCCACCGCGTATGACTTTTCAAAGTAATACAGCCATGTCTCCTTAATGATGGGCAGATAGCTTCTGTTCTCGCTCAGAGTCAGAATATAGCCGTCCGTGAACCTATACGCGCACAGTTTCTCGCCGTTCAGCACATCCTGATATACGAGCCATTCATCATTTACGACATACGGGAAGCAGGCGCTTATATCCCCTATCTGCTTTTGATTGCCGCCGTCCATGTCGCAAACGAACAGTTTATTGTCGGCATCGGTATAGTACATGCTGCCGCCGTACAGCTGTAGGCTGCCGTATTCGCCTGAAAGCACTTGCTGTGGTTCGCCGCCAGACAGGTCAATCACATATATGCCCGAATTCTCGCCGTTATTATCCGTACGCACATAATACGCCTTGCCATCCAATATGTTTATGTACGATGCGATGCAGCCGGTATCTAGAGCCTGTGCTTCGCCCACTATGCTATCATCATCTGTCAAGTCGCGCTTCGCCAGCATGGCATTGCCGTCCGCATCCCAGCTAAGACCGATAAGGCAATTGTCTTCAATCGTAAACATGCCGCCATTCATAAGGTTGGACATCGCCTGCGACTGTTGGTCATCATACGATATGTCGGTCAGTGTAACCTGCTGATCATCGGTCGGAGCTTCAGTCTGCACTGCCGCTTCCCCATCGGCCAATGCAGTGCCCGTCAGCATGAGTATCAGCACAATAAACAGCGTGCAAACCTTTTTAAGCATATTCGGCACCTCCACAGCAATAATCGATATTTCAATTATAAATGCAACTATTGGCTAAAGTGTGGCGCGATGCACGAATTAAAAAACGCGGCCTTGCAAAATGCAAAGCCGCGCATTGTTTTTAATTAATTACACGGGGTGAGTCATATCGTCCTTATTGAACATGGTGGAGTCAAGACCCTTCTGTGCCGCATCGCGGTACTGGAAGAACTTCTTGGCAACCTGCGGGAACAGAGCGTAGGACAGAATGTCCTCATCCTGCTGGATGTAATCGCCGATCTCCGCCTTGTACTTCTCGAGTTCCGGCGGGATATCGTCGGCGGGACGCTTGGTTATTACCTTGGCGTCGCCGATAACCTTGCGACGTACTTCCTCGTTTACCGGAGCGGGCAGACGACCGTACTCGCCGCGCATCAGGCCCTGGCTCTCCTTGGGGCACATCTTGTAACGCTCGCCGCAGATTACGTTCATAACGGCCTGAGTGCCGACGATCTGGCTGGTGGGAGTTACGAGCGGCGGATAACCGAAGTCCTTACGTACGCGCGGTACTTCTTCCAGAACCTCGTAGAACTTGTCGGACTTGCCGGCCTGCTTGAGCTGGTTGATCATGTTGGACAGCATGCCGCCGGGAACCTGATACAGCAGGGTGTTGATATCAACGCCCAGTACCTTGGTATCCAGATAGCCGTCCTTCTTCAGGCGATCGGCTACGCCGCGGAAATGCTTGGCAGCCTCGCTCATCAGACCCAGATCCAGACCGGTGTCGCGATCGGTGCCGCGCAGGGCAGCAACGATGGGCTCGGTCGCGGGCTGAGAGGTACCGTTGCCCAGAGGGCTCAGCGCGGTGTCGACGATATCAACGCCAGCCTCGATGGCCTTGAGCAGGGTCATGTCGCCGGTACCTGCGGTGTTGTGGGTATGCAGGTGAATAGGCACGGTGACTTCCTTCTTGAGGCGCTTTACCAGGGTGTATGCGTTGTAGGGCAGCAGCAGGTTAGCCATATCCTTGATGCAGATAGTATCGGCGCCCATCTTCTGCAGCTCGACAGCCAGCTTTACAAAGTAATCCTCGGTATGAACCGGGCTTACGGTATAGCTCATTGCAACTTCGCAGGTGCCGCCGTACTTCTTGGTGGACTCGATGGCCTGCTTGAGGTTACGCGGATCGTTCAACGCGTCGAATATACGGATTATATCGATACCGTTTTCGATGGACTTCTTTACGAAGAAATCGACAACGTCATCGGCGTAGTGCTTGTAACCCAGTATGTTCTGGCCACGGAACAGCATCTGCAGCTTGGTGTTGGGCAGAGCCTTGCGCAGCTTGCGCAGGCGCTCCCACGGATCCTCGTTCAAGAAGCGCAGGCAGGAATCGAAGGTAGCGCCGCCCCAGCACTCCAGAGAATAGTATCCGATTTTGTCCAGTATATCACATGCGGGAAGCATTTCATCGGTGCGCATACGGGTCGCAGCCTGCGACTGATGCGCATCGCGCAGTATCGTTTCAGTAATAAGCAGCTTATTAGCCATAGTGCAACCTCCTTTATAGATGTAACGGTTAAACGCTTACTTTGCAAACATCGACAGGAACACGCCAGCGGCGACGGCAGAACCTATAACGCCCGCGACGTTGGGACCCATAGCGTGCATAAGCAGGAAGTTGGACGGATTGTCCTTCTGGCCCACGACCTGAGAAACGCGCGCAGCCATAGGCACGGCGGAAACACCCGCGGAACCGATAAGGGGGTTGATCTTGCCGTGAGTCAAATGGCACATGAGCTTGCCCAGCAGTACGCCGCCCGCAGTACCCATGCCGAACGCGAATATACCCATGGCCAGTATAACCAGAGTATCAATGGTCAGGAAGGTTGCGCCCTTGGCGGTCGCACCAACAGTGGTGCCCAGGAATATGGTAACGATGTTCATCAGCTCGTTCTGCGCGGTCTTGGAGATTCTGTCAACCACACCGGATACGCGCATCAGGTTACCCATCATCAGCATGCCAACCAGCGGCGCAGCCGAGGGCAGCAGCAGGGATACGACTATGGTAACCATGATCGGGAACACGATCATTTCCTTCTTGGAAACGGGACGGAGCTGTTCCATCTTTATCATACGCTCTTCCTTAGTGGTCAGTGCGCGCATGATAGGCGGCTGGATAACCGGAACCAGAGCCATGTACGAGTACGCCGCAACAGCTATGGAGCCCAGATAATCGGGAGCCAGCTTAGTGGTAACGTATATAGCGGTAGGACCGTCAGCGCCGCCGATTATACCAATGGAGGCAGCCAGTTCAGGCGAGCGACCCAGCAGTATGGCGCCGGTGAAAGCGACAAATATACCCAGCTGTGCGGCAGCGCCCAGGAACAGCGACTTGGGGTTAGCGATAAGGGGTGCGAAGTCGGTCATTGCGCCGACGCCTAAGAATATAAGCGGCGGATAAATACCGAGCTTAACGCCCTTATACAGGTAGTACAGCAGACCGCCCTCGTCCATCATGCCGGCCAGCGGCAGGTTGGACAGAATCATACCAAAGCCTATGGGCAAAAGCAGTAGAGGTTCGTATTCCTTGCGAATAGCCAGATACAGCAGCACGCAGCCAATTGCTATCATGGCCGCCATCTTCCAGCCATCGCCGACGAAGAAAGCGCTAAAGCCGGTATCGTTTACCAGACCCATGAGTGTTTCGCCAATGTTCATCGACCAATTAGTCGTGGTTTGAGCGGCGGTTTCGGTTACAGTTTCGGCAGCATCGGCCAATGCCACGCTTGTTCCAAACAAAAAGCCCATTTAGTCCCCATCCTTTCTTTCAGCCGTGCCGACCCGTGCGGCAAGCGGCCTATCGTATAAGCTAAGCGCTTTTAACGCTTATTGGATGGCAACTATAGCGTCGCCGGTGTTCACGGACGAGCCCTTGCTGGTGCTTATGGCAACGATCTTACCATCGCAGGGAGCAAAGATTTCGTTTTCCATCTTCATGGCCTCAAGAATGGCAACCAGGTCACCGTTCTTTACGGTCTGACCCATCTGGACCTTAACGTCAACTATGGTGCCGGGCATGGGCGAAGAAACAACGGTAGCATCCGCAGGTGCAGCGGCGGGAGCGGGAGCAGCCTTGGGAGCAGCCGGAGCTGCCTTAGGTGCAGCGGCTACGGGAGCGGCCTTGGGAGCGGCAACAGGCATAGCGCTGGTCGCGCCAGCGGCTACTTCTTCAACTTCTACTTCATAAGCGGTGCCATTGACCACAACATTAAACTTGCGCATTGTAATCCTCCTCAAAACAGTCGTAACGACTTATCTTCTTTGGGTTTGCACTTAAAAGTAATATCGGCTTCTTAGCGGTAAGCGTTCTTCCAGTTGCCGGACGAACGGCGTACCGAACGCACTACCGGGCGCTTGCCGGTGCCTTCGTATACGCAGCTGAGTGCGGCCATTATCGCGGCCACTACTTCGCTGTCATCCGTTACGGGCTCTTCTTCCACCGGGGCGGCAACCGCGACAGGCGCGGGCGCCGGTACCACAGCGGGCTTAGCCTCAGCTGCCGGTTCGGGCTTCTTGAACTTCTCGAACAGGGCAGTCATGGCTTTTATAAGCACAATTAGTATGAACAGTCCGAAGAATACGACTATCAAACCGACAGCGGTAACTTCCAGACCATATGTGAGCTTAGTCAAAAACATAAGCATCCTCCCTCTTGCCCGAAGGCTATTCCGGGCTGCTTAAGCATTACAGCGGCATGTTGCCATGCTTGCGAGGCGCACGCTCTTCGCGCTTGCCTTCCAGCGTCTCAAGAGCACCGATGAGATCCTTGCGGGTATCGGCGGGTACTATAACGGCGTCAACCTGACCGCACTTTGCGGCATTGAAGCCGTCAACGGTGTCATGCAGGTATGCGCTCTCCAGCTCGGCGCGCTTTGCTGCCGGGTCTGCTACGCCAACCAGTTCGTCGGCATGCAGCATCTGCACAGCGGCGGGAGCATCCAGCGGAGCAACGGAGGCCTGCGGCCATGCAAAGGCGATATCGCAAACTTCCTTGGAAGCCAGTGCCATATAGGCAGCACCCATGGCCTTGCCGGTGATTACGGCAACCTTGGGAACAGTGGCCTCGGCGGTAGCGTACATCAGCTGAGCCTGAGCCTTGATCATGTCGGCGTTGTCGGCATCGATTGCGAAGCCTTCAGCGTCACACAGTGTGATTACCGGGAGATTGAAGCAATCGCAGGTGCGCACGAAGCGTGCGATCTTGGCGCTCATGCCGGGACATACCTTACCGGATACGCCCACAAAGCCCACAGCGCGATCGCCCAGACGACCCATAGCGGTAACGGCCTTAGACGCGTAATCGGGAGTGAACTCGATAACATCGCCGTTGTCGGCAATTTCCTTAATGGCTGCGCGCATATCGCACTCGTTCATGGCGTTGAGAGCGGGGATTTCGCGAGCGTAATCGTCGCCGGTCTCTACCATGTCATCATCGCATGCGGAGTTGAGCGGCAGAAGGTTAATTACCTTGCTTGCGAGCTCGAAAGCCTCTTCTTCGGTTTCGGTCGTCAGCTGGCTTATGCCGGACTTTGCGGAAGCCTCGATGCCGCCCAGCAGGCTGGCATCAGCGGGCTTGCCCTTTGCGGATGCTATGATCTGAGGACCGTTGGCCAGGAGAGAGCCGCACTTGGCCTGAATGACAACGTCACTCTGAGCCGCTACCATTGCGCTACCGCCCATTACGGGACCCAGCACCAATGCTACCTGCGGAACAACGCCGCTGAGCTCGGCTACCTTGCCCAGTATGCGTGCGAATGCAGCCAGACCGCATACGCCCTCGTCCAGACGCATACCTGCGCTGTCGAGCAGCGATACAACGGGCTTGCCCGCCTTCTTAGCCAAATTGAGCAGCTTAATGACCTTCTCGGCACCGGATGCGCTAATCGCGCCGCCCTTTACGGTATAATCCTGTGCCCACACATAAACGGGGGTTTCGCCCAGCAGACCGTATCCGGTCACTACGCCGGACTCACCGTTGTTAGTCAGCTGGTCCAGTTCGGTGAATTCAGCACCCAGCAGCTTATCTATGCGCTCGCGTGCTGTCAGTTTGCCTGCGGCGTGCTGCGCCTTTACGCGTGCCGCGTCGCCCGCCAGGATTTCCTCCTTGCGTTTGAGCATTTGTTCCAGTTCCTTGCCCATATCTGTGCCTCCTATCCCATTGCGTTCGGTTATGGATGCAAATCAGCCGTCCATGCCGGACAGATAAGTAATATGAAACCGATGGATCTGGTTGATATATTCCATTTAGACACGGGCGTGTACTAAATGGTACAATCTCATCCTTAATTCATACATTTCTACATATTCCCCCTTTTTTCCTGCTTTTTGCCCGAGAAAAAGCGCATTTTACGCCGAATTCATATTCCGACTCAGCTACATGAATTTCCAGTTATGCCTAAGTCTTGCCACGTTGCGCGGCAAGCACATATCTGCTATAATAGTATCAGTTCCTTTAAATGAGGTGTTTCATGAAAAGGTGCATAATTGCTTTTTTGATATGTTTATTGCTTAACTTGAATCCTTGGGTTCAGGCTGTCGCCGTTGAGACTTTGCAAACTCAAGCGCCCGATAAGTCCGCTTCGTCAGAAGCTTCCTCACCTACTGCCGATGAGTACATGCAGCGTCTGCAAGCCGCGCTTGACACATGCGGCATAAGCTACCAAAGGCTGGATTCATCCGATCCGTACACGCTGATAATCAATTCAAGCACAATGCTTGAAACTGTGCAGACGGACGGAGATATAAACAGCATTGTCATAACCGCTCAGGGCGATATGAGCGCAATGTCGGGCGAAATCGTATTCGACGTGTTTTCAAACGCCATAGCCGCCTATGCTTCTTCGGATACAGCGCACGTTCGCATGGAGCTACTGGGACTGATAAGCGATACCGGCGGCACGGCTTATACTTCCGGGCTTGAAATAACGCTTTCGCTGACCAACGAGGCAGCCGAACTGACGCTGACTCCTTCAAGCGGCAATGAATCCCAGGGCTTAAGCGATGTGCCAGCGAAACTGTTTTCGGACATAGACGAAGTGATAAAGTACTGCACCATGTCGCTGCCCGAAGGTTGGACGCAGACCAGCTATCAAGCCGCGGGCGAGCAGGTCAATGTGCTGATAAATGTATACGCGACCGACGACGACATGGATGCATTATGGAGTAGCGCACACGCGATAAACGCGCACTTCTGGCGCGCCGCGTATGAAAGCAACCTGGCATGTGACAGGCTGTCGGTTGTGTTTTATTCGAGTAGCATGGTGCCGCTACTGTCTATAGGCGTAAGCCGCGCCGATGCCGTGGAGAACGAACTTATCATCGGTCAGGACACCGACGATGCGCAGTTCCGCGCAGAGTTTGAACGCCTAGCGCAGGAATCGGATGCATTGGTAATTACATATAGTTGATTTTAGGTGAATATTGAAACAGTGGGGATGCCTTGAATGAGCCTGTTCAAAGTTTTCTGTAAATCGATGTGCAGAGTGTGATATAATACAAC
>CAYTOU010000063.1:0-10755 GCA_964439295.1 uncultured Oscillospiraceae bacterium | reverse complement strand
TCTGAGTCGCGGTCGCAGTCTTGCCTTCCTTGAGCGAGATGGTTACGCCCTCGGGGGCATCGGTGGTAAAGCCGGATGCTGTGTGCGCTTTGCCGTCGTACTTCGCCGTTACACTGTTGCCTGTTACCGTTACGGTGATGGTCTTCTTATTGACGGTCAGCGTACCGTACGACAGCTGAATATCGTAGTTGTTGGGATTGGTGTTGCTCAGCAGCTCGTATGTAAATGCATTCTCGCTGCTGCCGACCTCGGTCTGTTTGCCGGTTACGGTGTAGGTTGCACCCTGTCCGCCCACGAAGCCGGCTGCCGAAGAATTCCTGTAGTGAGAAGTTATGGTGCTATTGGTTAGCGCTTCCCCATCGTAATACTTCGTAGCAGAGCCGGATTCTATGACAATCGGGCGCTTGTTTATCTGAATATATCCATCGGTCACGTTGAACGTAACATCGAAATTGCCGTTGTTGTTTACGAAGTTACTGTCCTTTAGACCCATGTAGTATGTTCCGGCATCTATGCCGACTGCGAAAGCACTTTCTCCAACCAGCTTAAAGTCATTCGTGGTATAGAGCCCGGTTTCATCTTGGACGATCGTGGCATTGTACCCTAGTACGCCGCTTTGACCGCTATTATAGCTGGAAGTAGCTTTATTGCCGATAATACTTACTGTGACCTTGGCTTTTTCAACGGTTAGCAGGCCCAAATTCTCTATTACAGTATAGTTGCCCTGCTTAGCTGTGCCGTCCCAGGTGATGGTGTAGCCGTTGGTGCTTGAGCCCGCATCGGTTCGGCTGCCCGTTACAGCGAATGTCGCGGTTTCGTTATTTACGAAGCCGTATATGCTACCATCCGCGGTTAGCGCCGTGCCGTCATAGGTCTTGCTGCTGCTGTTTGTCGAAACATTCAACAGCGCGGGAGCTATGGACAGACCGCCGTCCTCGTCGACGATGAAGGTAACATTGGAGTAGTTGGCGTTCGCATTGGCGAAGTCGTCCCCGGTAAGTCCCATCTTGTATGTTCCGACATCGGTTGCGGATACCTTTGCGGTACCCTCCTTTGCGAGAGTGACGCCTTCCTCGGTGTAGAGATCCAGCGGGTCGCTTATGGATACGACTTCAAAGCCCTCAACCGACTGTTCATGGCCGGTATAGGTCTCGCCGTCCGTAATGCCCTTTACATGCACGGTTACTTCTTCATCGGTGGGCACGATTGTCAATGTACCGGTGACGAAGTTGATATCGTAGTTTGAGGTGACATCCCTTCTGTATTTACCCGATTCGAAGTTGTCGCCATCGACTATGGTAACAGCGGTGGGAACCAAGCCGCCTTCGTACACGCCGGCATTGACTGCGCTGCCCTCTATCGTGACTGCGGAAACCTCATCGCCTACTGCCAGACCAAATGCACTGCAGCCATCGCCGCCATGCTCCTCGCCATCGTACGTATATGTCTTATACAATGCGTTGACAGTTACGGGGCGCTTTTTGACTTCAAGGTAGCCGTCCTCGACAACAAACTCTACATTGGTAAAGTTGTCATTTTTGTTTGCAAATTCGTCGGCTTCGATCCCAAGCATTTTCTTGCATACATCGGTAGAGAATGCCTGATAAGAGTAGCCATTATCTACGTCCGTATCCGGATTGTAAAGCGCGTTATCGGACGACATGCTGTACAGCGCGCCGTTCATATAGAATTCGGTTCCGTCGTATATCTCCGACATGACAGTGCCTTTGACAGTAACGGTTACCTTATCGGTAATCGGCTTTATGGTCAGCGCGCCGTCCACTACGTTGAACGTTACATCGGAGAAATTCGGGTTGGTGTTTTGGAAGTCCTCCGCCTTAAGTCCCATGTAGTATGTATCGGAGTTGGTGCCGCTTGCCGATGCCGTGCCGTTGTAAGTAAAGTCATCTACAGTATACGAATTCGAAGCATCGCTTATGGACACCGTGTAGCCGCTTACCGTCTTTTCTTTAGCGTCATAGGTGTATTCGGCGGAGTTACCGGTAATGGTAACCACTACGGCATCATTCTTCTTGACGGTCAGAGTACCTATGCTTTCGCTTACGGTATAGTTGCTCTGCTTTGCCGTGCCGTTCCATACCAGCGTATAAGTATTCTGACTTTCGCCCACAGTGGTCTGACTGCCGGTCACGACAAATGTTACCGTTTCGCCGTATGCGAGACCGTATATATTACCCTGCGCCGTGAGCGGTGTGCCGTCATACAGCTTTGCGCTGCTTTGGGTAATGACGTTCAGTATGGCAGGGAACATGAACATGCTACCGTCCGAATCGACGATGAAATTGACATTGGAGTAGTTGGCGTTCTTATTGACAAAGCTCTCTTCTGTCAGACCCATCGGATAGTTCACGTTAGCGTCGGTACCGGACGCCTTTGCGCTCTTGCCTTCGGCCAGAGTAAAGTCATCCTTGGTGTAGAGCTCGAGCGGATCGGTTATGGATACGATCTCGTAGCCCTCTACCGACTGTTCGCTGCCGTTATAGTACCTGGTTTCGGCATTGCCCTTTACGTGTACGGTGACCTCGGTATCGGTGGGATTGATGGTCATGGTGCCGTCCACTATTACGAAGGTAACGTCCTTAAAGTTGGCAGATGTATTGGTGAAGTCCTCGGGCTTCAGGTTCATGTTGTAAGTACCGGCATTCGTGCCGCTTACAGACGCATTGCCGCTAAAGGTAAAGTCGGACTCCTTATACAGGTCGGTATTGGCGGACCATGTATAGCCGGTTACGGTATGCTGGGTACCGTCATAGGTGTACGTGCCGGAGTTTTCGGTAATCTTTACCACAACGCCGGTCTTAGGTGTAACGGTCAGAGTGCCATACTGAGTCTCAACAACCTTGTAGTTGTTCGCATCGCGTTCGCTCTTGTACTCGTACTTGAAGGTATTTTCGGAAGAACCGACATCGGTCTGAGAACCGGTATAGGTTATGTTGATGCCCTCATCTTCATCCTTAAAGAAGCCTGTGACATGGTGATAGTCGGCGAGATAGCTGGAATACGATTGCGCCGTCAGCGGTGTGCCGTCATATTCCTTTGTGGCCGAATCGGAAACGACGACAACAGTGCGCTGCTTTATGAGAATCCAACCGTCAGTTACATCGAACGTAACATCATAGTGGTCGTTGTTGTTTTTGAAATTAGCCGGTGTCAAACCCATGTAGTGTGTTCCGGCTTCTGATGCATCTACACGGGCATATTTCCTGCCGACTAGGCTGAAATCGCTCTCTTTGTACGTACCGGTAGGATCGATTATCTCAACATTATATCCATCGGTAAGTGCACCGCCCGGTGTGTAAATAGTTATCCAGTAATTACCGGTTATCTTGACAGTGACCTTTATCTTTTCAACAGTCAGTGTGCCAAGTTTCTCAATCACGGTATAGTTGCTCTGCTTTGCCGTGCCGTCCCAAGTGATAGTATAACTGTTATCGCTTGAGCCGGGTTCTGTCTGTTCACCGGTTATGGTAAGGGTCGCGGTTTCGCCACGTACAAAACCTGTAAGCGAGCCATTGGCATTGCTAAGAGTCGTGCCGTCATACGTCATGGTTGCGCTTTCGGTCGTAACCGTCAGTTCGGCGGGAGCAATGGTCAGACTGCCATCTTCGTCAATTGCGAACTTGACATTGGAATAATTGCCGTTCTTATTTGAGAAGCTGTCCGAAGTGAGTCCCATTGCATAAGTACCCGCATCTGTGCCGGATGCCTGCGCGGTTGCGCCGTCGGAAAGAGCGACATCGGTCGCGGCATACTTACCCAGCGGGTCGTCTATAGACGCAACGGTAAAGCCCTCACCCACTTGAGCAAAGCCGGTGTAGGTCTTTGTAATTGCGTTGCCCTTTATGTGTACGGTGACTTCAGTATCGGTGGGAGTAATGGTCAGCTTGCCGGGTACGTAGATGATGCGATAGTTATCGGTGACATCGACATCATCGTTTGTATATACTTTGGCTTCAGCGGTAATCTCGTATTCGCCGACATCGGTTGCAGTGCCGCTGAATTTGATGTATTCGATCGCATCATCTTCTCCCAGGTCGCTAATGTTCCAGTCTGGGACGGCTTCTGTCGCACCATGCTCCTGACCGTCATACTCGGCATTTACATCGCTTACAGTAATCGTCAGCGTGCGCTTTTCGATAGTCAGGCTACCGTCGGTAACAACGAAGGTGACATTACTGAAATTGCCATCGGTGTTTTTGAAGTTATCGGCAGTCAAGCCCATATTGTATGTGCCGACGCTTGTGGCGCTTACCTTTGTCGTGCTGCCGTCTTTGTCGACGTAGGAAACAGAGTCGGCGCTGTACTGTTGCGTGCCGCCTTCTATTCGGGTAATAGTCCAGCCCTCGACATTCTTTTGAGTGCCGTCATAGGTATAGGTCGCGGTTGTACCGCTTATGTAGACGGTGACTTCGTCACTTATCGGCTTGATGGTCAGATCGCCGGGGATAACGAAAGCGCTGTAATTGTTGCTTACATCGTTGCCGCTTGCGTCCTTAATGCCGGCATCTTCGGACTCGCCGATTATGGTAAGCTCGTCTTCGTATACGCCTATCTCGGTCTGGCTGCCGTCTACGATTGCGCCAACGATTTTATCGCCGTCGCTAAGTCCGGAAGTCGTGAAACCATTGCCACCGTGCGCTTCGCCATCGTATACATACTCGGCATCGTTAACGGTTATGGTGAGCTTCTTTCGGGTCTGAATCGACGCGGTTTCAGTTGTTGTGACATTCGTTTCGGTAGAATCAGGCGTCCTACCGGTCGCAGTCACGGTGTTTGTAATGCTACCGAATTCGCCATTTTGACCCAGATCGCACTCGCGCACCTTGCAGTAATAGTAGAAAGATGCGTATTCGCCCGGCTTCAAATCGCTGGCCTTATAGTAGCCGGCAAATCCGGACACTATATTGTATTTTTCGAGGACGGAGATGCCGTTGCCGTTATCACTGTCATCGAACATGGAGTCCTTTATGGTAACGTCCTTTAGAGTGACGTTGTTATCCTCGTTGGCAGTAACTTTTATCGTATAGTAGACCCTATCGCTTAGGCCAAGCGGTACAGTGTCCGTTTGGTAGCTATCCGGTTCTATACTGATAGTAAAGTCAGCCCTTATAGCCGCTGTGGTGATCTTAAGGGATGCCTCACCATAGGGAGTCACCGAGTCGCCGGTCTTGGGATCGACAACGGACGGAGCGGTTGCGGTTACGTTGTTTACGACATAGCCGCGGAGTATATCTTCCTCGGTCACGGTATAGGTGCGGATATACGAGCCGCTACGACCTGCGGTCAGATAGAGCGTACTGCCCTGTCCGCCTGTAAGATCGGATACCGTATCAATGCCCTTAGCATATACCGTGCCATCGTTTACGACGGTATAGGTATATGTTATGACATCGCCTATGTCGACATTTTCGGTCTTGTCGGCGGTGACAGTGACAGTCAGTGTGCCATCCACATCGGCCATATCGGCAACTGCAGTGGCGGTCTGAGTCGTCGACTCATCGCCGGTCACATACGCATTGACGGTATTGACCACTGTGCCCGCGAGTATGTCCTCATCCTCAACGGGATGCGATGCGTGAGTGGTGCGGCTCTCGCCGGGCTGCATGGTGGAAAAGACGGTCGTGTGCCTGTCTTCGCTCGTGGTCCAGTATATGCCGTTAGACCAGTACAGCTTGACATTATCGGCGGTCAGAGTTATTCCAAAGGGCTCGGAGTACTGATTGGTTACGGTGATATCGTAGTATACGACACTGTTAGGCGCGTACTTGCCGTCCTCGGGCATGTTGGTTATGGTTACGCTTACGGCAAGCTTTTCGCCGGTGACCTCCAGCGTACCCTGATAGCTGGTGATGGTGTAGTTGCTTTCCTTGGCGGTGCCGTCCCAGTCTATCCTATACGTATTGTCGCTCTTACCGACATAGGTCTGGCTGCCGGTCACGACGAGCGTTGCGGTTTCGCCGCTCTTGAAGCCTTCAATCGTGCCAGTGCTGTTGGTAAGAGGCGTACCGTCATAGGCCTTCTTGGTGCTGCCGGTCTTGACGATCAGGCGGGCGGGGCTGATGGTCAGAAGGCCATCCTGATCGATTATGAACTTGACATTGCTGTAGCTCTTATTGTTATTGACAAAGCTGTCGGACGTCAATCCCATCTGATAGCTACCGACTTCTATTACATCGGTACCTGATGCCTTTGCCTCTACGCCCTTAGCAAGCGAGAAGTCGGATTCGGTATAGAGCGCCAGCGGGTCGCTTATGGACGCAACCGTATAGCCGGTAACGGATAGCTCCTTGCCTGTATAGCCCTTGTTATCCGTATTACCCTTTATGTGTACGATTACTTCCTTATCGTAGGTGTTAATCGTAAGAGTACCGTTCTTTGCTTCGGTGATGACGTATTTGCCGGTCGCGTCAATCGTGCCGACAGTGCTGCCGGGGAAGTTGGCCGCATAAGTACCTGCGGCGGTGGCGGACGCGCCGACCGTTATGTCGGAGAAGTCCGCGCCCGTGACATCCATAGTAAAGCCGCTTACAGTCTTTTCCTTGCCATCATAGGTATACTCGGCGCTGTTCGCGGTCAGGGTGACGTTCTTTATATAGTAGAATGCGATCTCGTTATCGCCGTCTTCGGTAAGCGTTATCGTCTTGTCCTTTTTTGACACGGCGGTATAACCGTCTATCGAAATCGGACTTTCGGTGACGGATGTTCCGGTTATGATTTCATCGCTGACCTTGCTGTCGGCAACCGATTCGGTCGTATCGTTCCAATAGTAGTGAACGGTATATTGGACCTTGACCGGCTCCCATACCGCGTACAGGTCGTTGGAATCGACGGAGTTGACGCGTACGTCCTCACCCGCCTCGAACTCAACGCTGCCATCGGGCGTGGTGCTCCAGCCCGCAAACGTGTAGTTTTTGCGTGCAGGCAGTCCGGTCTTGTCGTAGGTCGAAAGAGTTACCTTGTCGTTGTTCTTTATGTCTGTAACTTCTTTTGATACATCGGTATCGAAGTTGCTGTGATAGATTAGCGTTACCGTGCTCGCCTGAGCGCCCCATACGGCATAGA
Source organism: uncultured Oscillospiraceae bacterium (assembly GCA_964439295.1). GTDB lineage: Bacteria > Bacillota > Clostridia > Christensenellales > Aristaeellaceae > Fimadaptatus. The sequence goes on along the minus strand of CAYTOU010000063.1, from coordinate 3,672 downwards.
GCGTGATGTCGGCGCTTTGAATCTCAATGGCACTTCCGGCATAGTACTCGGGCGCGGTCGCGTTTGCATCGGTCGCCCAGCCCAGGAACACCTTGCCATCGGGTGCTATGAGCGCATCGGCAGAAAGCGTATACGCCTTCGCGCCGGTTGCATAAGTTGCGCTGTCAACGGGAACATCGCCGCTGCCGCCATTTGCGTCGTAGGTCACTTTGTATGCGGCATTATCGGTGATATTCGCAGTAAGCGTAAAGTCCTTATAGACCTCTGTGCTGTCGTTAAACGGCTTGCCGTCCTCGGTCAGCCAGCCCAAGAAGGCATAACCTTCGGGTGCAGTGTAGGCAAGCTGATCCGCGGGTATGGTCTCGCCGTAATTTACGATAACGTCCTTTGTCGTGGTTTCACCGTTTACGGTAATCGTAAGGGTAACGGTATGAGAAGGCGCTGCCCAGCCGGCATAGAGTGTCATGTTGTGCGCGGGCATTGTCTTGCCGGTGGAGTCATACTTAACCGAGCATGCCTCATCCAGATACCAGCCGGCGAATACGTAGTCTTCCTTGCCGGTGGGCTTATCGGATATAATCGCGGTGGACGCGTTAGAGATATCTTGCTGATACTTATAAGCTACCGAACCCACAGTCTTGCCGCCGCTTATATATACGATAGTATAGCTGTTGCGGGTGTAGTAGAATTTAGCATTTTTATATTTGTAGCCATCGCTGTCAAGCACAGCTTTATCGGCTTCGAAGGTACTATATGTAAAGCCGGTGATAGCATACTTATCGCTGTCAGAAATATACTTTACCGAATTGGCAGACGTATCCTTATGATCCAGCTTATAACTTACGCTATCCTTAGTAACCTCGCCGGTTTCGCCGGGCACCACTTCGACATAGTAGTATGCCGTGGCATTGGCAACACCGCCGCTGTCCTTAGTGTCGTAGAACGATCCGCCATTAAGCGGCATGGTCTGCATGCGCAGCTGAGTGTCGCTCTGATCTGACGATGTATACCATTCGCTGCTGTTGTTATAGGTAGGCCACTTGTCGCCTATATACGCGCCGTACTTTGCGCGTATGGTCAGCGTTTCATCCAAATTAAATGTACCGCCTATGCCGCAGGTTGGGACAAAGCCGCCGTCTTCAGGGTAGCAGCCACCGTAATACTTATCAATAACCAGATAGTTTACTTTGCGGGTATAGGTATGTACATGCTTTTTATAAAACTGTATTTCATACACATCGCGCTTATAGTACACATTCACGATTGTGGAACCATCGCCGGCTATGGTCTTCTGCTCCACTTCCTGTGAGGTAAAACCCGGGTAGTACTTGGTTGTCGCATTCGCGCGCTGACCACTTATGCCGCGCACGGTCTCCATGGAGTCATAGGAGTAGTCATCATCATCGGCGTTTTCCAGCCAGTGTATTATGGTATAGGTAGTCCACGTATCCGACCACTTCGCCTTGAGCGTCGTATCGGTGGTTATAGTGGAAACATCGACGTCGGAACCGTCCTCAAGAGTCCAACCGACAAACGCATAGCCGGACTTATAGGACTCGGCAGTGACAGACGGAGTCTCACCGTCGGCAAAGAAATCGGGTTCAACATAGGAGCCGCCATCGGTATCGTATGTGATCCAGAAGCCATCGGTAATGACGGGCGTCATAGTGATGTCCGCTTCGCCTAGCGTGTAGGAGTCGGTATAGGACTCATCGCCGCACTGCCATGCAGTGACCTTCTGGTTCGCCTGCACGGTTATGGTTACATCGTCAATGGCGATGCTGTCGCCCGCGAGGCCGGACTTGGTCACCACGACCTTGCCGTCCTTATCGGTGAAGTAAATGTAGTAGAGCTTTGCAAATGAGGCGGAAATCGTTACATCTTCGCTTTGCGCAATGCCGTCCACTGTGCCAAACGAGGTAAAGGCATTGCCTTCGGCGTCCACCCAGCCCATGAAGCGGTAGCCTTCCTTTTCGGGCATGGCAGGCTCGACAAGTGTATCGCCGCTCTTTATGATCTGACGCGCATATTCGGCGCCGTCTACGCTGAATATGTACGTACGGTAATAGTCCGTATCGGGTGCAACCACGGATGCGGGATTGACTGCATCTACAGCATCGAGAAGTCCCGCAGTAGATATAATGCCGTTTGCACTGTCATCGGACTTAGCCGCGCTCTCTTCGGGTGCAGCCGTTGCCGTTTCGGACACAGCTGTCCCCTCTTGGGATTCATCCGTGACGTCTTGGGTCACAGATAAGTCCTCATCTGTCGAAGCGGTGTCTTGCTCGCCAGTATCGGACGCATCTACATCCGATTGGGGCGCGGCATCGTCTTCGTCCGCCGGATAGACAGTCTCTGTCCATTCGGCGGCGGAGTCATACGCCTCCGCCAGTGTGCTTACGGGCAATGCCGTGCACAGCATCATCAGTGTCAGAAGCCAGGCCGTGACTCTGGTACCGATTTTATTCATGTCCAGTCCTCCTTGTCGTTTGCGCAAGTTGCCTACATTTCACAAAAAACGCGCGTGAATCAAAAACGATTTTACCATAGTAAAGCAGTACTTTGGTATATAACTTGGTGAGTGCGAAAGAAATTGACAGACTGATACAATTTTACCTTACTATGCTTAGGTATACTAACATACAAGCTGTATAGATTCAAGTCGATGGTATTTTGTAGATGTATAAATTGTATGAATTTTAAGTGATAAAAGTTTATCGAATGGAATTTGAGATTCAGTTGTCGGAATCAAAGTCAATGTGACCGATGGTCAAAAGTTAATTGAAAACATTCAAGCAATCTAGGACAGCCTTCCGATAAAACTCAAATGAGCCATTTCGGAAGGCTGTCTTGATTCTATATGCCACATTTAATCGCGGTACGTGTTATTATCGCATGTGGAAAGTCGGTTGCTTACCACATTCATTATCGGTTAAGTCTATACTCGCCATCCGGCGTTTCGACATTCATGCTGAAAGATATTGACTTAAGGTCAACATGTAAATCTGCCTTTGCGCCGTTTGCCTGCCAGTGGAATTCGAGGATGCTTTGACTCGGCTGGTTGAGTGTGAACTCGGCGTTTTCACTAAACGCCGGGCAGCTGTTATACGCGCGCAGCATATCCAGCTGTGTACGCACTACAGGCCATTTCAGGCGCTCCTCTATGTCGGACTTTGACAAGTTGGTGCGGTTGATTTCCTTATGTCCAGCCGCGCCGCCTCGCGCAACCGCCACCGTATCGTTCTTACCCGCGAACAAGTCGAGATACCACACCTGCGGCTTGCCGGGCATGAAGAGCTGTATTGCACGCGAGAGTAACAACTTACGATCGTCTTCGCCTAACGCACTATAATAGGTAGCGTTTACCTGATAGTACACGTTTTTCTGACCATGCAGGTTCTTTATCATTCCCCCGCGGCTGACTATTAGGTCGATAAGCTGCTGAATTCGCTCTTCTGGTATCAAACCCTTAAGATCCAGAAGCGGTATGCCATCGTGACATCCCAACATGTTGACGGTGCGAATCTTGTTTTGATATACTTCACGTGCCCAAGTGCATAGCGTCGTTCCGTCGCAATTTTCTATCGCGTCAATCAGAAGTCCGGGCAGGAAGAAGTCGTATGTCGCATAACCCATGTCGGAAAGCTTTTTATACGTACCTTCGCTGTACGA
>CAYTOU010000062.1:4128-11016 GCA_964439295.1 uncultured Oscillospiraceae bacterium | reverse complement strand
CTGCGTCTGGAAACCTCGATTTAGCCCCACTAAACCTTCGGCTTCCATCCTTGATATGACGAAAAATCCACTCGAACTTGCAGCTTTCCCTTTTAGAAACGCACTCTAATGTGAATGACTGACTATAGCATAACTGTGTGTCCACATTTAGACAAAAACGTGGATATAAAAACGTTAAATGTAGACGTTTTTATGAACTTTGGAAATGAACTCTTGTAATTGGCGGAGTTAGTACTATAATAATTGATAGACACTTTGATTGAAAGGGATGTTTATAATATGAAGACTCGTATTCATTACACCAGCCCCAAGGGCTGTGCCGAAGCCGTTGCTGAGGCAATCGCACGCGTAGCTACCCAGCCCAAAGAGCCCCTGCCGCCGGCATATATGCCCGAATCCGTACCGCTCATGTTCCTGGGCTGCGAAGAGTCCAATGGCAAGATTGATAAGGTAATGCAGGCCTTCATCAGCACCATGGACACTAAGCGCGTTTCTCACGTTGCTCTGTTCACCACCGCTCCTAAGGGCACCCATGTAACCGCCGATGCCATCAAGAAGGTATTCGTGGACAAGGGTATTAAGGTCATGGACGAGATCCTCGTCACCAATGGCAAGGGCGGCTTCCTGCAGGGCGGCAAGATGCCTACCGATGATGACCTGAACAAGGCTCATGCATGGGCTCAGAAGCAGATCGATCTGGTTCTGGCTGAGGATAGGGCGTAAGCTACCTTAGCACACATTCCTTTGATTTAAACAGGGCATATGCCGCATGATTACATCAAAGCGGCATGTGCTCTGTTTTTCTATGCAAAAAAACTGCGACCTCTTCGCAAACCGAAGAAGCCGCAGTTGCTTTATTTTATGGTAGAACTTACGCCATATGCTCCAGCATACCCATGCTTACATCGAATGCAAGGGGCTTGCCGTCGAGATAGCGCTCGCACTCCTCACGCATGTATTCGCCCATGCGCATTACCTCATCGCCCAGACTGCCGGCCAGATGCGGCGTCATCAGTACGTTGGGCAGAGTCCATAGCGGCGAATCCTCGGGGCAGGGCTCGGGCCATGTGACATCCAGAAGCGCTGTGCGGCGCGGCTCTTCCTGCATTGCGCGCACCAGATCGGGCTCAACAACCTGCGCGCCGCGTCCGGTGTTTATGAATGTCGCGTTGCTCTTCATCAGCTTAAACAGATCGTACGTCAGCATGCCACGGGTCTGCTCGTTGTTGGGCAGATGGTTGCTCACGGTCTGGCACTCGGAGAATATCTCTTCCAGTGTCGCACGCTTTACATTGAGCTTTGCCATAACCTCGTCGGAAACATAGGGGTCATACGCCATCAGCTCTACACGGAAGGGCTTCATGAGCTCGGCGACCTTGCGTCCTATTACGCCAAAGCCTATCAGACCCACCTTGCAGCCGAAATTGCCCGGGAAGTCGTTGGGCGTGGACTTGGTTTTGTCCTCGCGGTAATCCGCCGCGCGGCGCAGATATCCCTTGTTACTGAGCAGTATCAGCGATATAACCGCCTCAGCGACCGGTATGCCGTTTGCCTGCCAGCTGGAGCAGACATGAATGCCGCGCTCAAGGAAGGGCTTTGCAAAGTACTGCACCGAACCGGCGCCGTAGAATACTATCTTCAGGTTGGGCAGATACTCCGCTATCTGCTCGCAGGTCAATGCGGGCATGCCCCAGGTCGAAAATACGCATTCGGCCTGCGCCAGTATGTCGCGATGCTTATCCATCTCATCGGCAGATACCTTGCCCAGTATTTCCAGCTTGTCCGCCAACGCGTCCTGTGTTTCCTTTGAGAAGACCCAATCAACTGTCTTCAGGTTCTGATTTAGATATACCGCTTTCATTTTATCTTACCTCTTCTGCTTTTTGCTCCGCTGTACGTGAGCAAATATTCATAAGCAATGCTTCATAATTTTATCACGATTTATCAGTGAAGTCAATTCATTTAACCGCGCTCTGCATTCGACTCAGACCGCTTTTCCGCTGGCAAAGCCCTCGTACTCGTTTAAGAACCACTCGGCATGCTTGCGCGCAAACAGCGTGACCGTGTCGCCGTCAAACGAGAATACGATGCGCAGATTGCCCAGGTGTATGTCGATTATATTGCAGTCAATGCGCAGCTGATGGTCATTCGGCCACGCGGCGCTGACCAACGCGCGGTAAGGCTCGCCGGACGCAACGCCTATGCGACGACCGTAGTAATGCGTCTCGGGGAATGTAGTATCCAACTGCGCACCCAATGCGAACTTGAGCTCATGCTTGCCCGTGGCATTTTCGTATGCCCACACGCCACCGTTTTCACCGAATTCAAACCGCATTTCGGTAATGCCCAGCGGATTTTCATCCATAATATAGGTGCGCCCCGCGACAGCATTTTCCATGTCCGAATGCGTTTCGCCCAAAGGGCAGGGGATGGAGAGCGTCTGCGCGTATTCGTTAAGGCTCCTTAGCGCTTCTTCATTTTCGCTTAGCGGTGCATCCGACATACTATCGACTATGCAGCTCCAGAACGCGTCGAATATCTGCACGCTTTCGGACGTGTTCAGCTCGTCATATCCATTTGTAATTACGGTCAGCTTTCTGTCGGGCAGGCACAGCGCAAACTGACCGCCCATGCCGCGCATTGCGAAGCCGCCCCTGCGCATGGGCCAGAACTGGTATCCGTATCCGACCTCGGCATCGGGCGATGTGGCATCGGTGCTGTTGTCTATCTGCTTTTTTGTCGCTTCGCGCAGATACCAATCGGGAAGCAATTGCTGCCCATTGTGCTTGCCGTAATGCGTTATGAGATCGGCAAACTTAGTGAAGTCGCGCGCGGTCATGCATACGCCCGAGCCGCCCCATTCGTGCCCGCACGGAGTTTGCACGCAGAACGCATCGCGAGATATTCCAATTTCGTCAAATACCGGGCGCAATACGTCCATGAACTCCTTGCCGGTTATGCGCTTAATTATCATACACATCATTGTGGTCGCCGTCGTGCAGTAGCTGAACACCTGTCCCGCCTTATGCGAAACCTGCGCGGTGAAAAATGTCGCTTCCCAATCCGGATCGGTGGGCTTATACGATGCGCCGTTTTGATAGCATGTCGCCATCATAAGCAGATCGCGTATCGTCATCTCTTTAAGATAGGGATGCATATCCTTAGGCGCCTTGTCGGGAAAGAAGTCCACGCACTTGTCGCTCAGCTTCAGCTTGCCCTGATCGATAAGCAAGCCTATTGCCGATGAAACGAACGACTTGCTGCACGAATACAATCTATGCATAAATGCACTGTCAATGGGCTTCCAATATGCCTCAAAGCACATGCGTCCGTCGCGCACTATAATCACATCGTGCATTGCAAGGCGACCTTGCGTTAATATGCGCAGGTACTTTTCGATTGCCTCGGACGGTATACCGACCTGCTCGGGCGTACACATGGGCATGGGCTTGCGTTCGGTCATTGCTGATTCTCCTTTCGATACGTGGCATTGAATAGAAGGTTGGGGATACACTTATATTAAAAACGTTGTAAACATTTCACTTCAATTTAAAGTATAACGCGTATCGCGGCATGTGTCAACGCAATTGTATTGTGCGTAGGCAAAACAAAACCGCCCTGCATTTGATCTTTAGCAGAGCGGTCAAATATTCATCTTATTCATATCGCAGTGACCGACGTATCGGCATACTCAATGGCCTTGCGTGCGCCGGTATTCACACCGCCATGAGCCATACAGTTGTGTTATGCGACCCGTTCCGGCTGAGAGTCACATATCGCTTATTGGCAAAGCCCGACGTATCGGGGCCGTCATAAGCACTCCCCGGGAAATGGTATTACTTCTTGTATTCGGGCAGTTTCATGTCGCCCGGCTTAATCCAGCCTATCTTGCGCAGTGCCAATGCAAACAGCAGCGACAGCACGGCGGGCAGAGCAACCTGAGTAAATACTATCTTGCCCACGATAACCCATGCGGACGATTCGCCTGCCATTACGGCCCATGTGCCTATCTGACCTACCAGGCCGCTTGTACCCATGCCCGCGGCAGAACCCAGATTCTTCATCTGGAATATAGTCGTGCATAGCGGTCCTGTTATCGCCGATGCCAGTGTGGGCGGAATGAGTATCGCCGGATGAGCCAGTATGTTGGATATCTGGATCATGCTCGTACCCAGTCCCTGAGAGATAAGACCGCCCCAGCCATTTTCCTTAAAGCTGGTCACGGCAAATCCGACCATCTGCGCGCAGCAACCGGCAGTAGCGGCACCGGCGGCGAGCATAAGTCCCAGACCTGCGGTTTCGCCCTCGGGCACGGTGAATATCATCGCGCATAGTGCGGCCGACGATATAGGCGCGGTCAATGCCAGACCCACTATGACGGACACGATTATGCCCATCGGTATGGGACTAAGCAGTGTTGCCCAGTCGATGAATTCCCTAAGCCCCGTCATGATGCGGCTGATTCCGGGCGCGCATATCGTCGATACCAATCCGCCCACAATTATGGTCACGGCTGGTATTACGATTATGTCCACGCGCGTCTTGCCTGCGACCCATCCGCCCGCTTCGGCGGCGAAGACCGCTGCTAGGTACGAACCCACAGGTCCGCCCTGCGTGTACCCGATTGCACCGGCGGCTGCACACGCGAACATGCATAGCGGGTGAACCTTAAGCCCGTATGCGATTGCAACGCCTATTGCCGCACCGACGACCGGAGTTGCCGAACCCGATATGTATGCATCGGCAGTGAACGTGGACAAAAAGCTTAAGCCCGGTATTTTGCCCAGCTGACCCAATATGAGTCCGATTATCAGCGAGGCAAAAAGTCCCTGTCCCATTGCACTTAGCGCGTCCAGCAGGTACCTTTGGTAAATGTGATGCCAAACCTTTTTCAATATAACACCTCCCTCATACGTATTATACGCCAACAGGGCACTAAATGTGGCATGAATTCGTTATATATTAAAATATCACACGTAAATTCACAAACAATGCCTTTGACTGCAGCCTGTATATGTATCGGCACGGCATAGCCGCCCGCATGATTTTTCCTAAAAGTACTTTAACTTAGGGGGAATGTGTACTATAATGAATCGGTATAGATATGTATAAAGCCGGGTAAGGCTTGCTTTGAGGTGCAATATATGGCAAAAATTATTGCTGTTACCAACCAAAAAGGCGGTGTGGGCAAGACCACCACTTGTGTCAACCTGTCTGCGTGCATGGCGGCGCAGGGCAAGCGCATTCTGGTCGTGGACATAGACCCACAGGGCAACTGCACCAGCGGATTCGGACTCAAGGCGCAGGAAGGGCATTCCACATACGAAGCGCTGCTGGAACCCGAATCGGCTGCGGACTGCATTATGAAAACCTGCGTGGATAATCTGGAGATAATGCCCAGCGGCATGCAGCTTGCGGGCGCAGAGATAGAGCTCATCGGTATGGATAGGCGCGAAAGCCGCCTAAAGCAGGCGCTTAAAGTACTGGACGACAGATTCGACTATATAATGATAGATTCTCCGCCTTCCTTAGGCATACTGACGCTTAATGGACTCACCGCCGCCGACAGCGTAATCGTACCCATACAGTGCGAATACTACGCACTTGAGGGCGTGGGGCAGCTTATGAATACGCTCAATCTGGTCAGGTCGCGCCTAAATCCCGACTTGTCAGTCGAAGGCGTTGTGCTCACCATGCTGGACGGACGCACGAACCTGGGTATGCAGGTAGTGGGCGAGGTCAAAAAGTACTTTAAGGGTCAGGTATACACCACGATAATACCGCGCAATGTGCGCCTGGGCGAGGCGCCCAGCCATGGTCTGCCCATACACTTGTACGATGCCAAATGTCAGGGCGCGTTGGCGTATGACGCGCTGGCACGCGAGGTCATCGAGCGGGACGAGGACGACTTTTAATCGCAATACAGCGGCGATGATGCCGCTTACCATTCATCTTTGGAGGAAATAATGGCAAAATCAAGAGGACTTGGGCGCGGACTGGACGCGCTGATACCCGATAACATTGTATCCGCAAGCGAGGATGTTCTGTCCGCACATCACCACCAGCAAAGTGGCGATAACGTACTGAAACTCAGCCTTGCCGACATTGACCCCAACCGCGATCAGCCGCGCAGACGATTCGATACAGAAGGGCTTGAACAGATGGCGGCGTCCATGCGCAATGTGGGCGTATTGCAGCCCATAATCGTGTGCGCAACCGAAGGCGGACGCTATCGCATAATTGCCGGTGAACGCCGCTGGAGGGCGGCGCGTCTGGCGGGATTAAAAACAATACCCGCAATCGTGCGCGACATGGATGCCGCACATACGCGCGAGGCGGCGCTTATCGAAAACCTTCAGCGTGCGGACTTGAATCCGGTTGATGAGGCACAGGCAATACGTCAGCTCATGGACGACTTCGGCGCGACTCAGGAGCAGATTGCCGAGCGCCTGGGCAAGTCGCGTCCGGCGATAGCCAACTCGGTGCGCCTGCTCACATTGCCTGATGAGGTGCTTGCGTTTGTGCGCGACGGCAAACTGACTGCGGGACACGCGAGGGCACTTGCAGCGCTCGACGATCCGCAGCGTCAGATTAGGCTTGCACAGTTGGCTGTCGAAAACAACTGGTCTGTGCGCCAGATTGAGGCGGCGGCACAGCTGCCCGCAGGTGGCACCGAACAAAAGAAGCCGCCCAAGCTGCCCGAACTTACCGACATGGAGCGCATGGCGCGCGAGGTGTTCGGCACGCGCGCACAGGTCACCGGCTCGCTTGAAAAGGGCAAGCTCACACTCAGCTACTATTCGAGGGACGATCTGGACAGGATATATGAAGTACTGGAGATAATCCGGCAGGGTGAACAATGAAAAGGCTGACTGCGCTCGCGCTAAT
>CAYTOU010000062.1:0-4028 GCA_964439295.1 uncultured Oscillospiraceae bacterium | reverse complement strand
ACATCGGAGCAGGCCGACCAAACGGAAGAGACAAGCGATCCATACGATGTAGTGACGCTGCTCGCGACCGCTCAATTTGCATCGAAGCCGCGCATATATACGTACAACTACGCACTAAGCGACTATATATGTAAGCTTGCCGAGTACTGCTATACCGCCGATGAAAGCGAATGCGTGCTGGTAACGCTCACTTTTCCCGATGAGTTGAGTCAGGCACTTGCCGATTTTTCCGATGAAGACATGGCATCGCTTTTGCGCATGACAATGGACGCGCTTGAGAGCATGGGCTTTTTGCTGGACGCGGGCGAGGCAAGCACGCTGTATGACATGCAGTATCGAGACTTTATCGCCTATACGGATACTACCGAGTATGCCGGCTGGGCGGTAATGGACTCGCGCCAGGTGCAGTTTGTCTTGGCGACAATAGACGATGCGGGCTACGATTTTCTGAAAACCGTAAAGACGCGCCGCTCGATCGAGTTTACTAAGGACGGCTCAAACGTGTCGTATGACGATGTGACGCTGGTCTTTCCGTATTCGGTCGACGTAAGCGAAAACACCGCGCTCAGTACCAATTCGCTTACGACCGAACGCGCCGAGCTTATACAGCTGTCCGACTACACTGTCATAAACGGAATTACCGACAGCGATGATCAGACCGAATTGCTTTCTCAGTATGTGCCCGAAGGCGCGGCGGATGTATCCACCCAAACTGTCGGCACACGTGCGACGATGCTCTATTCGTACGATGATGAAGACCTGGGCAAGCCCATACAGGGGCGACTTATACTGATGGATGACTGCATACTGCGCATGGAGGCGACGTTTGACAACGCCGGCGATGCGTTTATGGATGGCGTATACGTTACGACCGACTGACTTAACCACGGTTAGCCACTGTAACGTTACATAAATTTTCGATTTCTTACTGGTCTTGATGGGGCAAATTGTGTATAATAAAGGGTGTCCCTTTGAAATTTGAATTTATACGGAGGTAACATATATGGCACGTAGAGGTGGATTTCCGGGAATGATGGGCGGCGGCAATATGCAGCAGCTGGCTCGTCAGGCACAGATGCTTCAGCAGCAGATAAGCCAGCTGCAGGAAAATCTTGACAAGCGCGAGTTCGAGGCCACTGCAGGTGGTGGAATGGTGCGCGCCAAGGTCAATGGCGAGCGCGAAGTTCTCGAGCTTGAAATCAAGCCCGAGGCAGTTGATCCCAACGATGTTGAGATGCTTCAGGACATGATCGTTGCCGCTCTTAACGAGGCGCTCAAGACCGCGCATGAGACGGTCGAAAATGAAATGAGCAAGCTCACCGGCGGCATGGGCGGCGGACTGGGCGGTCTTCTGTAAAATATGAGCGCGCAGGTTGAATCCATAGCGCGAATGATAAGCCAGCTCGCGCGTCTGCCCGGCATAGGGCAAAAGACAGCTCAGCGACTGGCTTATCATATAATTTCGCTGCCGGAGGATCAGGTCAAGGAATTGTCCGACGCCATATACGAGGGCAAGACGCAGACCCATGTATGCCCCATATGCGGCGATTATACCGACGTAACTCCCTGCCCGATATGCGCCGATCCACAGCGCCATAACGGCATAATATGCGTTGTGCGCGATGCGCGCGATGTCGCGGCGATAGAGCGTATGCATGAATATCACGGACTGTATCACGTGTTGGGCGGCACGATTTCGCCCATGAACGGCATAGGTCCTGATGATATACGCGTGCGCGAACTGATGGGGCGCCTGTCCGATCCGGATATTGAAGAGGTAATACTTGCGACAAACCCGGATGTAGAGGGCGAGGCAACGGCATCGTATCTGGCGCGGCTTATAAAGCCCCTGGGCATTACCGTCACGCGCATTGCACACGGTCTGCCGGTCGGCTCCGAACTGGAGTATACCGACGAAGTTACGCTTTCAAAGGCTATAGAGGGGCGGCGCGAGCTGTAAATCAAGCCGCAGGAGGTATTCGGATGCGCGTCGTGATAGCGATGGACTCGTTTAAAGGATCGCTTGACGCAGCTCAGGCGTGCCGTGCGGTCGCCGAAGGTTTCATGGCGGCATCGCCGGACTATGAGGTTGACATAATGCCCGTTGCCGACGGCGGCGAAGGCTTCTTGGCGGTGCTGGCTGATTCGGCGGGCGGAAATATGATTTACGGCGCGTGTCATGACCCGCTGAATAGGGTTATATGCGCGCCTTTTTTGCGCATGCCGGATGGCAGTGCGGTTATCGAAACCGCGGCCGCGTCAGGTCTTACGCTTGTAAAGCCGCAAGAGCGCGACATAATGCGCGCGACCACATACGGCACGGGCGAACAGCTTATGAGCGCTCTTAAGAGCGGCGCAAAGCGCATATACATTGGCCTGGGCGGCAGTGCAACGTGTGACGGCGGCATGGGACTCATGCGCGCATTGGGCATGAAGTTCTATTGCGGCGAGCGCGAGATAACACAGCCGCATGAGCTAAACCAAATAGAGCGCGTGGACGCGAGCGGTCTTACGCCGCTACTAAAGGCGACACAGCTGATTGCCGCGTGCGATGTGGATAGCCCCTTGACCGGCGCAAAAGGCGCTGCGCATGTGTTCGGACCGCAAAAGGGCGCATCGCCCGATCAGGTGCTTGAATTGGATAGGGGACTGAGCCGCCTAAGAGAAGCCATGAGCAAGGCGGGCTTTTCAATGGACTGCCCGGGCGCAGGTGCCGCAGGGGGCTTAGGCGGTGCGCTTAAGGCATTGGGCTTTAAGCTGTGCTCGGGTGTCGATACGGTGCTGGACATTACGCATGCCCGTGAGCGCATTGCGCGCGCAGAGTTGACAATAGTCGGTGAAGGCATGACCGACAGTCAATCGGCGGCGGGCAAGGCACCGTGCGGCATAGCGCGTCTGGCGCGCGAGCTGGGGTGTCCTACGGTGTGCATATCGGGTTCACTGGGTGCGGATTATCAGCAGATGTATGCGCAGGGACTCACCGCGGCATTTGCATCGGTCGCGCGTCCAATGGAGCTTAAGTGCGCAATGGATAATGCGTATGAGAGCTTGCGTGAGCGTGCCTGCGATGTAGCAAGACTGTGGGCAGCGGCTCGCGGCAAATGACGCTTAATTTAAAATAATGTGGCACATCGATATGGTGTGAATACGTTTTAGTTTACAAAATGAATTCGGATACTTATCCGTATGGGGGATGGAAGTTTGGCAGCTATAATTTTGCGCAAGACGCGCGAAAAGCGGGTACAGAGCGGACACCCGTGGATATACCAGACCGAGATAGAGCGCGTGGATGATCCAAACGGCGAAATACAGCCCGGCGACATAGTGCGCGTATGCAACAGTAGCGGCGCATTCCTGTGTAAGGCTTTGTATAACCCGGTATCCATGATATCGCTGCGTGTGATAACTACGCATGACGAACCGACCGATGAGGACTTTTTCCGCAGGCGCATAACCGCCGCATGGGAGTATCGCCGCAAATTCTGCGACGAAAATAGCTGCCGCCTTATATATGGCGAGAGCGATTTCCTGCCGGCGCTTATCGTCGATAAGTTCAGCGATATACTGGTTGTGCAGATGCTGTGCCTGGGCATGGATAAACTGCGCGACATGATAGTCAAACTGCTTGTCGAGATAGTCAAGCCCCGCGGCATATACGAACGCGACGATGTGCCCGTACGTGAGCGTGAAGGCATGAAGCAGCAGACCGGTCTGCTCTGGGGCGAAGTGCCCGATCGCGTGCCCATGGTTGAAAACGGCATAACATTCATGGTGGATGTCAAGAACGGTCAGAAGACGGGCTTCTTCCTCGATCAGAAGGAGAACCGCGCCGCCATAGCTCCGCTGTGCCCGGATGCGCGCGTGCTCGACTGCTTCTGCCATAACGGTTCATTTGCGCTTCATGCCGCGAAGTACGGCGCAAAGGAAGTGCTGGGCGTAGATATATCCGAGGACGCTTTGATCGTTGCGCGCGAAAACGCGTCGATAAACGGACTTGACAATGTTCAGTTTGAGGCGCATAACGTGTT
>CAYTOU010000061.1:0-11050 GCA_964439295.1 uncultured Oscillospiraceae bacterium | reverse complement strand
ACATTCCTGCTGAGTACCGAAAGCGATGCGCCCATGCCCGCAAACGGCGGCGAAACCGTCACCGTGACCGGCGCAAATAGCGGCAAGTTCGGCACCATTACGTACGAAGCCGCCGGCACATATGTCTATACAACCGAGGAGATCGCGGGCAGCGACCGTGGCTACGGCTACGACGCGTCCAAGCATACGATTACCGTAACCGTCATTGATGAAGACGGCAAGCTACGCGCCGACTGGACACTGGACGGCGAAAAGGCGGATGCAATCGTATTTACCAACGTGTATAGCCCGGAAGATGCTCTTCTGAGCCTGCCGGTCGAAAAGCGCATAGTGGGCGACAGCGGCGACTGCGATGAGGTATTCGAATTTACACTGACCGCTCAAGGCGACACGCCCATGCCCGCCGATGCAGTGGACGGCGTAAGCACGATAAAGATAGTCGGCGCGGGCAGCAGCTCGTTCGGACTTATCGCGTACGGCACAGCCGGAACGTATAAGTACAAGATAAGCGAAACCCGCGGCAGCTCAAGCGACTATGTATACGACACCACCGTATACGATGTAACCGTCACCGTAACCGATATAGCGGGTAAGCTGTTTGCCGAGTGGCAACTGCAGGACGACAAGGAAGAAATCGTATTCACGAATACGTATAATCCGCGCTCTGTATCGCTCTCACTACCGGTACGCAAGGCTATAAACGGCAGCGTCCCCGCGGGCAGCGACAAGACATTCACCTTTAGCCTAAAGGCAGAAACGTCCTCCGCGCCCATGCCCGAAAGCGACACAATCACCATAACCGGCAGTGCGAGTGCATCGTTTGAGCCCATCACGTTTAAGCGTGCGGGCACTTACGAATACACCATAAGCGAGCAGGCGGGCAGCGAACCCGGCTATACGTACGACAGCGCGGTACATACCGTGAAGGTAGTCGTAACCGATGACGGCACTTCGCTCAATGCCGCATGGACGCTGGATGGCGTAGCGGCAAATGAAGTGCTCTTTACCAACAGCTATAAGCCGCAGACCGCTACCATTACACTGGGCGCAAACAAGGTATTTGAGGGCGGCACGCTCAAGGAAGGCATGTTTGCGTTCAGCCTAAAGGATTCGCATGGCAAGACTATTGAGGAAGTCACAAACGCCGCCGACGGCAGCGTAACCTTCTCCCCGATAGAATACACCGCCGCGGGCGAATACGTGTATACCATATCCGAAAGGAAGGGCAACACCGCCAACGTCGTATACGACACCAAGTCGTATACCGTGCGCGTAACCGTAACCGATACGGATGGCGTGCTCACCGCAAGCGCGAATACCGATGCCAGCGACATTGTATTTACCAACCGCTACGATACCGAAATACCCAAGACGGGCGACAGCACGCGCGCTTTTGACGTGAAGTACCTGTTCATGCTGTCACTTGCGCTGATGCTTATCGGAATTGGCCTTAAGCGCAAGCGTGCGTAAGTATTTTTGAGGGCAGGGCATCCGGCCATATCGCGACCGGATGCCCGCTCAATAAAGGAGCATGCTATGAAACAAAAATCGCACTTGGGTAGGATACTTAAGGGAATAGGGCTGATACTTTTTATAGTGGCGGGCGCAATGTGGCTTATACAATCGCTACCGGCGCTACATGCCGATTGGGTGCATAAGTCGACAAATGAGCTGTATTACGGAAGCGCTTTTTCCGGCTTTCCGATGACGCACGCATATGCCGACGGCGAGGAAGCAGAGCAGGAACAGCCCGAAATCAGTGAAGACTTTTTAGAACTGTATGCCGCCAATCCCGATGTGGTCGGCTGGCTTAGGGCAGGGGAAAGTATAGACGATCCTGTCACCGCGCGCGACAACACCTACTACCTGACCCATGACTTCTATGGCGATGAGGACAGCAACGGCACGCTGTTTATGAACGCCGCAAACACGCTTTTCCCGCGCGATGACGTGATACTCATACACGGGCACAATATGCGTAGCGGCGCGATGTTCGGAAAACTCACGCGCTTTAGGGACTACGAATACATGGCGCAGTATCCCATAATCATGTTCCGCACTATATACGATGCCGAGGAAGTTTACTATACTCCGGTATTCGCATTCGATGCATCCATGGTTGAGGACGATGATGAGTATTTCGATATAACGCCCATCAACTTTGAAGACGATGTCGTGTCGGAAGAAGAACAAACTACACAAAGCACAGCCGATCCTTCCGACACCTCCGCCGCCACGCGGCACAGTACAGCCTATCGCGAGTACTTATCCGCGCTTGAGCAAGTCAGCCTGTGGCAGGCGGCGGTCGATGTGACTGAGGACGACAGCCTTCTCATGCTCGTGACATGCAGCTATGAGCAGGAAGACGGTCGATTTATGCTGGTATGTCGTGCGCTTCGCGAAGATGAAACGCCCGAAAGCATTACGGCGCTTTACGGCATTACTCAGTAATAGGGGTATGATCCACCAAATCCCACCCTTTGGCAGTACCTTCTTAAATGAGAGGGTACTGCCTGTTTTTTGCCTTGTATGTGGACAAAATCGTCAAAACTTTCACAGTCGAGAATAATGACATATATCTTACACATTTCAATCAACCGAATAGTGCAAAACAACAATACACCGCCGATAATAGTACCTGTGATTAGGAGAAAGGCAAGCACAAAACAGTCACCGCTCAATTCTTCGATCACGCCGCTTCCGAGAAACGCTTGTGAAGCGGACAAACAAACGAGGTGTAACTAATGGCGTCGATAACCTTCGAAAAAGTGACAAAGAGCTTCGGCAGCAATACTGTAATCGAAAATCTCGATCTTGAGATCAAGGACGGTTCGTTTACCGTGCTCGTCGGACCTTCTGGTTGCGGTAAGACTACGCTGCTGCGCATGATTGCCGGCATAGGTCCGCAGACCTCTGGGCGCGTGCTGATTGACGGCAAAGACGTAACTCAAATCGCGCCGGGCAAACGCGGCGTGGCAATGGTATTCCAAAACTACGCTATCTACCCGACAATGACGGTGCGCGACAATATCGAATTCGGACTAAAAAACAACCGCGTGCCCAAGGCGGAGCGCGAAAAACTCATTCGCGAGGCGTGTGACAAGGTGGGCTTAAGCGAGTACCTGGACAGAAAGCCGGGCACACTGTCGGGCGGTCAGCGTCAGCGCGTAGCGCTTGCCCGCGCGATAGTCAAAAAGCCCAGCGTATTCCTAATGGATGAGCCGCTGTCCAACCTGGATGCGAAGTTGCGCGTTCAGATGCGCGTGGAACTCATCGAACTGCACCATAAGCTGAATACGACATTCGTATACGTGACGCATGACCAGATTGAGGCCATGTCCATGGCGGATACGATAGTGCTTATGAACGGCGGCAAGATAATGCAGATGGCTTCTCCTTCTACAATGTACCGCGATCCCGACAATCTGTTTACCGCGCGCTTCATAGGTTCACCCGCGATGAACGTGCGCACGATAAATGCGGCGGGCGACACATTGGGCTTCCGCCCGGAAAAGGGTCTCATATCGTCGAAGTCCATCGAAAACGCGCTCAGCATGAGCGGAACAGTCATTGCGCGCGAACTGCTTGGCAGTGTGGTCAATTACTCGGTGCGCGATGCGCAGGGCAATGTGTACATCATAAGCACCGATGACGAATCGTATGAAATGGGTCAAAAGCTCTATGTCGGATGCCGCTTTGAAAACATATACTTCTTTGGCTCCGATGAACAGCGTATACGCACGGGCAACGCAAAGTATGCCGCACTGCTTGAAGAAACGAGGCGGCTGTAAATGAAGACACGCCTTATCGATAAGCTCAAGCCGTATCTGCTACTGCTTCCGGCATTTATAGGAATAGCGGTGTTCACGATATACCCGGCGATAAAGGTAATCTATTGGAGCCTATTCAAAGTCAATCAGCTCAATCAAAGTAAAACCAAATTTGTGGGTCTCAAAAACTATCAATATCTGCTAACCAACAAAAACTTCTTAAAGACGCTTAGCAATACCGGCGTATATACGCTGTGGACGGTCGTGGTGATACTGCTTGTGGCGATCATGCTCGCGGTTTGGCTGTCTAAAAAGCAGGATAAGCTGACCAAGTTCACTCAGGCCGCTGCGTTCACACCGCATATCATATCCATGGTCTCTATAGCAATGGTATTTGCGCAGATGATGAACCCGAATATCGGTCTGTTCAATGCTGTGCTGGAGGCGCTGGGCTTTGACAAGATACAGTGGCTGCAATCCTCCGACACGGCAATGGGCTCGGTCATATTCGTCGCCTGCTGGAAGAGCATAGGCTACTACTCGCTTATAATAATCGGCGCACTGCAGAGCATATCGCCCAGCATATACGAGGCGGCGGCGCTGGACAACTCCGGCAGCCTGCGCACGATGCGCAAAATCACACTGCCCATGATATCGCCGCAACTCTTCTTTACGCTCATTGTCATGACGATAGGCTCGTTTAAGGTGTTCGATACCGTGCGCCTGTTGACCGATGGCGGACCCAACAACGCGACCAGCACGATAGTGTATTACATATACAAGACCGTGTTCTGGGACGACAATGTCGGACGCGCATGCGCCGCAAGCGTGATACTGCTGATATGTGTCGGCATACTGACATTCGTCTACTTTAGGCTCTTAAGCCGCAAGGTGCATTACCAATAAGAAAGGAAGCCGCGGACAATGTATAAGACGCAAAAACGCATAGGCAATGCCGTGGGCATCCTCTTAAAGCTCATTGTGTCGGCGATATTCATATTCCCATTTCTATGGATGGTGTCGCTGTCGCTGCAGACCGATGCCGAAATAGCGACGCTTACGATAATCCCAACTTCGCCCACGCTACAGAACTTTGTCAATGCGTGGAACTTAGCGCCATTCGGCACTTACCTTAAGAACTCAGTGATAATCATAATCGCGATAGTCGTACTGCAGACGCTTATAATGGTTCCGGCGGCGTACGCATTCGCCAAGTTTGACTTTAAGGGCAAGGGCATACTCTTCGCGGTAGTGCTTATAGCATTCATGATGCCCACTCAGGTCACGTTCATACCGATATACTACATGATGGCGGATCTGGGCTGGACGAATACACTATTGCCGCAGATAGTGCCGTTCATGACAAACGCATTCGGCATATTCCTGCTAAGGCAATACTTCATGCAGGTGCCCGATGAGCTTATTGAAGCCGCAAGGCTGGACAATGCGAACGAAGCTCAGGTGCTAAGGCGCATAATGCTGCCCATGTCAAAGCCGGGCATATCGGCGATTGCACTGCTCAGCTTTGTAGGTCACTGGAACGACTACTTCTGGCCGCTGATAATGACCAATATAGATGCGATACGCCCGATAACGATAGGCGTTGCGCGCCTTAGGGATACCGAGGGCAATGACCAGTGGAATCTTATAATGGCGGGCAATATGTTCCTTGTGCTGCCCATACTGATAATGTACCTGTTCGCATCCAAGTACATAATCAACTCGTTTGCCTATTCGGGCATTAAATAAGCATAATGCGGCGAGTAATCGCTTCATTATAAATAAAACCGGCAAAAAATCGAGGAGGGAAAACCAAAATGAAAAAAATCGTATCCCTGATTCTGGTGCTTGCCATGGCGATGTGCTTTGGCGCGACCGCTGCAGTAGCGGATGAGCAAGGTGAGAAGGTAACAATCCAGTTCTGGCACTCCATGTCCGGCACGAATGCCGACTCCATCGACTACATGGTAAAGACCTTCAACGAGTCCCAGGATAAGGTTGAGGTTGTTGCGACATTCCAGGGCGACTACTACACCTCCATCGCCAACGCGGTCATGGCTGTTGCGACCGGCACCGGTCCCGACCTGATTCAGACCGGTTCCGACCAGGTTCGCATGCTGAGCGACGAAGAGGGCGTTGTCGCCAACATGATGGACTTTTTGAATAGCGACCCCGATATGTCCTACGATGACTTCTATTCCGGACTTATCGAGTCCTACCGCATGACTCTGGACGATGGCACCGACTATCTGGCGGCGCTGCCCATGGGCTGCTCCACTCCCGTACTGTACTGCAATAAGACCCTGCTTGACAAGGCCGGCTGCGAAATCCCCACTACCTGGGAAGAGATGGAGCAGGTCTGCGCCACACTGGTTGACGGCGGCTACTGCGATTACGGCTTTGCACAGCCCCGCGATGGCTGGTATTTCTGGATGATCATACCCAACTACTCGGGTGTTGAGGTGTTCTCCGAGGACGGTCTGACGCTCAACTGCCGCGAGGGCGGTATCGCGGCGTTCGAATTCCTGCAGGGCTTGATCGAAAAGAACTACTTCTTCCCGGGTCCCGCGACCGACGGCGGCACGATTATCAACCAGATGATGACCGCTCAGAGCTGCGCATTCTACATCAACTCCATCGGCGGACTTAAGACTCAGGAGACCAACGCCGAAGAGGGCGGCTATGAACTGGTAGTATCCGGCGTACCCGGCGGCGTGACCGACTCCGTACCTTCGGGCGGCAACTCTCTGGCCATACTGGAATCCTCCGAACATAAAGACGAGTGCTGGGAGTTCGTAAAGTGGATCTACACCTCGGAAGATGGTCTGGCATACTTTGACAACAACTCCGGCTACCTCGCTTGCACCACCACCGTGCAAAACACCGCTACCATACAGAATAAGATCGCCGAGAACGCGAACTACGCCAACGCTTACAATTACCTGAATAACGTCAACAACAACCACCGCATTACCGGTGAGTCCGAGGCGCTGACCGAGGTCATGACGTTCATGGATGCCGTGTTCTACGATCTCGAGGATGTAACCGAGCAGTGGGACATCATGGAAGAGGCCGTAAACGAGAAGCTCGCCGAGGCGAACGAATAATAAACAACTAATCCCCGTACAAAAAAGGCTCTGGCAACAGGGCCTTTTTGAGCTATTACAAAAAAAGAGTGAGTTATATGCTAAAAAGAAAGCTCCGCGAAACCCAATCCGAGCCCCAAACGATAATGCAGCGCCCGATGTGGCGATTCTTCGGTATGCTGGGCGATTACTTTATACTGACCGTGTACTGGCTCATAGGGTGCCTGCCAATCGTGACAATAGGCTGCTCCACCACCGCGATATTCTATGTGTTCCTTAAAAAGCAGCGTAGGGAAGAGGGCACGCTCTGGCAGATGTACAAAAAGTCCTTTAAAGAAAACCTAAGGCAGGGCATATTCCTGTGGCTGCTCTACGTATTCATAGCGCTGGACGCGTGTATAATCGCCTCGATGCTTATAAGGAGCGGCTGCTGCACGACTGCCGATTTCGGAAATGGCGGGCGGCTTTTTGCGCCCACTGTGGTATGCGGGCTTATCTATTTTAGCGTTATGCTCTACTCCGCGGCGCTGCTGGCGCTCTTTAGACAAACGACCGCGCAGCTGCTGACCGCGGCGATAGGGCTTGCTTTCGGCAATATCTTAAGCACTCTGCTGTTTCTGTTTATAACGCTTGCAGTCGGCTTTGTAATGCTCTATATATTCCCGCCGCTTGCATTTATTGCCTTGCCGCTTTCAGTTAATCTGATTTCACTGCGCATGAATGCAATATTCAATGTCAGGCTTAAAGCAACTACCGCTGTAAATGCGAATGTGTAAAGCAAAAAGCAAAACAACCTAAATTAGTTGAATATCTCGAAGTGTTTGTGGAATTATTCACATTGACAAATGCCTCGTCTGATGGTATCATTTTATCAGGTAAAGCCACGTATTTAATTGTCAACTGCAATGTGAAACTAACTTGATTGGAGGAGACTTAAGATGAGGTACGTTATTCAGCCTTACATCAAGAAGACCACCATACATCCCGAGGTCTACGGCAATTTCTCCGAGCATCTGGGACGCTGCATATACGAGGGCGTATATGTGGGCGAAAATTCTCCCATCCCCAATGTAAACGGCATGCGTTGCGACGTTGTCAACGCGCTCAAGAAGATTAAGCTCCCCGCACTGCGTTGGCCGGGCGGATGCTTCGCCGATACCTACCATTGGATGGACGGCGTGGGCGATAAGTCCAAGCGCAAGCACATCGTCAACACCAACTGGGGCGGCGTTGTCGAGGACAACTCCTTCGGCACGCACGAGTTCATGGAGCTGTGCCGTCAGATAGGCTGCGAGCCCTACATCAATGGCAACCTGGGCAGCGGCACCGTGCAGGAAATGAGCGAGTGGGTCGAGTACATGACCAGCGACGGTCAGTCGCCCATGAGCGATCTGCGCAAGGCTAACGGTCAGGATAAGCCCTGGCACGTAAAGTACTTCGGCGTGGGCAACGAGAACTGGGGCTGCGGCGGCAACATGACTGCCGACCACTATGCCGATGAGTATCGCCGTTATCAGACCTATCTGCATAACTACGGCGACAATCACCTCTATAAGATCGCCTGCGGTCCGGGAACCAGCCCCGAAGGTCCTAACTACGAGTGGACCGAAACGCTCATGCGCAAGGCTGCCAACATGATGGACGGTCTGTCGCTGCACTACTATACCACTATCGGTAAGGACTGGATGCATAAGGGTCCGGCGACCGGCTTCAGCGCGGATGACTTCTATGACACCATGTCCAAGAGCTACTTCATGGAAGAGCTGCTCACCAAGCATTCCGCGATAATGGATCGCTATGATCCCAACCATCGCATTGGCTTGATAGTCGATGAGTGGGGCACCTGGTTCGACGTCGAGCCCGGCACCAATCCCGGATTCCTGTATCAGCAGAACACCATGCGTGATGCACTTGTAGCCGGCATAACGCTCAACCTCTTCAATAAGCATGCCGAGCGCGTACACATGGCCAACATCGCACAGCTGGTCAACGTGCTGCAGTCCGTGGCACTGACCGATGGCGAGCGCATGATACTGACGCCCACCTATCACGTATTCGATATGTACTCGGTACATCAGGGCGCTCAGCTGGTCGCCAGCAGCCTGGATAACAATATGAACAAGGCTCCCAACGGCTTTGAGTATCCCGATGTTTCCGAATCCGCTTCCGTAGATGCGGACGGCAAGCTCAATGTAACCCTGTGCAACACCTCACTTGATGCTGCCAAGACCATCGAGATGCTGATAGATAAGACCGATATGAAGCTTGTCGAAGGCAAGCTGCTGACCGGCGCTATGGACGCATGCAACACGTTCGAAAATGCCGATAAGGTCGGCACCGTCGACTTTGATGCAGTCACCTGCAAGGGCGCTGTTTCCGGCACTGAAGTTGCCTTTGAGATACCCGCTTGCTCGGTAGTACGTCTGACCTTTGCCAAGGCGTAAGAAAAGGACTTGCGCGTTAAATAAACGTGCGGTTGCTTGCAAAAAGCCTGCGTGCGGAGTATAATATCCGTTAGTGGCAATGATGAAGAGAGTACCGAACTGAACGCCGCTCAGAGAGATGCGCCGTCGGCTGAAAGCGCATTCGGCATAAAAGTACGGGAAGTTCACTTCGGAGCTGACGAATTGAAGGCTGTGTGCTATTAGGTTCGTCCGGAGTCACGCCCGTTATGCGCGTGAGAGGTTAGGCATATTTGCCTGACGAATCTTTGGGTGGTACAGCGCGAGCAATGGCTCTCGCCCCTGGAATATGGGGCGAGGGCTTTTTTAGTGCTTAAAACCGATAAAAAAGGCGTCTGCGCTATTCACAAAGATACCCGACTTATGAGAAAGGAATGATCTTAAAGTGCGCGAACAACTGCAAAAGATATTGCAAGAAGCGCTCGATGCTCAGAAGGAGACTAAGACATCGCAGGATCTGGAAGCTCTGCGCGTGCGCATATTGGGCAAGAAGGGCGAGCTGACCGGACTGCTGCGCGGCATGGGCAAGCTTTCGCCCGAAGAGCGTCCCGTGATGGGTCAGCTGGTAAACAGCGTGCGCGAGAAGATAGAAAAGGCGCTTGACGAGCAGGCCGGTCGTATAGCCGCCGCCGAAAAGCAGGCGCGCCTCAAGGATGAGGCAATAGACGTAACGCTGCCCGGCAAGGCGCGTCAGCTGGGTGCGCTGCATCCGATAACGCTTACCGAAAACCTGCTCATGGACATATTCACCGGCATGGGCTTTGAAGTTGTACAGGGTCCCGAAATCGAGCTGGATCACTATAACTTTGAGCTGATGAACCTGCCTAAGAATCACCCTGCGCGCGATGCTCAGGATACATTCTATATATCCGATAACGTGCTTCTGCGTACCCATACTTCGCCCGTGCAGGCGCGCATTATGACCACGCGTAAGCCGCCCATACGCATAGTATGCCCGGGTCGCGTGTACCGCGCCGACGAAGCCGATGCTTCCCATTCGCCCGTGTTCCACCAGATGGAAGGTCTGGTAATAGACGAGCATATCACGATGGGCGATCTGAAGGGCACTTTGGACGCATTCGCCAAGGCTATGTTCGGCGAAAACGTGTCCACGCGCTTCCGTCCTTCCTTCTTCCCGTTCACCGAGCCTTCCGCTGAGGTCGACGTAAGCTGCGCCAACTGCGGCGGCAAGGGCTGCCGTATATGCAAGGGCACCGGCTGGCTGGAGATCCTGGGCGCCGGCATGGTCAATCCCAAGGTGCTCGAGATGTGCGGAATAGATTCCACCAAGTATACCGGCTTTGCATTCGGCATGGGCATAGAACGCGTCGCTATACTCAAGTACAAGCTGCCCGATGTGCGCAGTCTGTACGAAAACGACCTCAGGCTGCTCAGCCAGTTCAAATAGGAGGTAACGCATATGTTGGCACCGCTTAAATGGCTTAAAGAATACGTTGATATAAACATTCCTGCCGAAGAGTACGCGAGCCGCATGATAATGGCGGGCAACGGCGTTGAAGGCGTTTCAACCACCGGCAGTCAGTTCTCCAAGGTCGTCGTGGGCTACGTGGTTAGCTGCGTGGATCATCCCAACTCCGACCATCTGCATCTGTGCATGGTGGACGTGGGCGAGAGCGAGCCTATTCAGATAGTGTGCGGCGCGCCCAATGTACACGCAGGCATGCGCGTGGCGGCGGCACTGGACGGCGCGGAGCTGCCCGGCGGCAAGATT